>NZ_BAAAPF010000207.1:0-12919 GCF_039531005.1 Streptomyces synnematoformans | reverse complement strand
CGTGCCGGCGGGCCGCCTGGCGGACCAGCGCCAGGCCCAGGCCGCGGCCCCCCGCACCGGCGGCGCCGGCCGCGCGCTTCGTCGTCCAGCCGCGCTCGAAGACCTCCTCCGCCCGCTCCGGGTCCACCCCCGGGCCGTCGTCCGCGACCCGCAGCAGCAGCTCGCCGCCCGCCGCCCGCGCCGTCACCCGCACCTGCGGCTGCGGCGCACCCGCCGCCGGCCCGCCGTTCCGTACCCCGGACGCCGTCCGGGACCTGGCGCCCTCCGCCGCCGCGTCCACCGCGTTGTCGATCAGGTTGCCCAGCACCGTCACCAGGTCCCGGGCCGGCAGCGTCGGCGGCAGCACGCCGTCGTCGATCCGGCTGTCCGGGGTCAGCACCAGCTCCACCCCCTGCTCGTTCGCCTGCGCCGCCTTCCCCAGCAGCAGCGCCGCCAGCACGGGTTCCGTCACCGCGCCCGTCACCCGGTCCGTCAGGGTCTGCGCCAGCCGCAGCTCCGCGGTCGCGAACTCCACCGCCTGCGCCGTCCGGCCCAGCTCGATCAGCGAGACCACCGCGTGCAGCCGGTTGGCCGACTCGTGCGCCTGCGCGCGCAGCGCCTCCGCGAAGCCCCGCGCGGAGTCCAGCTCGCCGGTCAGCGTCTGCAGCTCCGTGACGTCGCGGAGGGTGACGACCGTGCCGCGGTGCTCGCCGCCGGTGACCGGCGAGGTGTTGACGACCACCGTGCGGTCCCGGGTCAGGTGCACCTCGTCGACCCGCGGCCCCGGCGCCAGCAGCGCCTCCGTGAGCTGCCCCGGCAGCCCGAGGTCCGCCACCGGCCGGCCCACCACGTCGTCGCCGGCGCCCGTGCCCAGCAGTTCCCGCGCCCCGTCGTTGACCAGCGCGATCCGCCCGGTGCCGTCGAGCATCAGCAGCCCCTCGCGGACCGCGTGCAGCGTGGCCTGGTGGTAGTCGTGCAGCCGGCTCAGCTCGCCGGCGTTCATGCCGTGCGTGTGCCGCCGCAGCCGGGCGTTGATGAGGTACGTCGCGAGCCCCGCCAGCGCCAGCGCCGCCGCCGCGACGTACAGCACGGGCATCAGCTGCCGCCGCACCTCGTCGCTGATCGCCTTGACGGTGATCCCCGCGCTCACCAGGCCGACGATCCGCCCGTCGGCCGCCCGCACCGGCGTGACCACGCGCAGCGAGGGGCCGAGGGTGCCGGTGTACGTCTCGCTGAACGTCTCGCCGCGGAGCGCGCGGGCGGTGTGGCCGAGGAACGCCTCGCCGATCACGGCCGGGTTGGGGTGGGTGAAGCGGGTGCCGTCCGGGGTCATGACGGTGATGAACGTCACCTCGGTGTCCCGCCGGGCGTGTTCGGTGTACGGCTGCAGCACCCCGGACGGATCCCCGCCGCCGGTGATCGCCCCGGCGACGCCCGGCGCCGCCGCGACCGAGCGCGCCGTGCTCTCCGCCTGCCGCTCCGCCGCCGCCTCCGCGCGGGCACGCGCCGTGACGTACATGAAGACCGCCGACCCGGCCACCAGCAGCATCCCCGGGCGTCGCCGCCGCGCCCGTAAAGGCCGGATAAGCCCGACACAAATCTGTCACTCCAGGACAACCATTGGTCACCCGGGCCGGTCTCCGTGTTCACCAAAGGAGATCGGTCTGGGGGGCCAGTGGAACAGCCGCACGTCACCGTGGTCATCGCCGCGTACAACGCCATGCCGTACCTGACGAGGTGCGTCGACTCCGTGCTCGGGCAGAGTCTCGCGCCGGAAGCCGTCGAGGTCGTCGCCGTCGACGACGGCTCCACCGACGGCACGGGCGCGGAGCTGGACCGCTTCGCGCGGCTCCACCCGGAGCGCGTCCGCGTCGTCCACCAGGAGAACTCCGGCGGCCCGGCCGCGCCGCGCAACACCGGCATCGGGCTGGCCCGCGGCCGGTACGTGTTCTTCCTCGACGCCGACGACTACCTCGGCCCCGAGGCGCTGGAGCGGATGGCCGCCATGGCCGACGAGAACGGCTCGGACGTCGTCGTCGGCAAGCTCGTCGGGGTCGGCGGGCGGACGCCGCCGACGTCGATGTTCCGGCGCGACCAGCCGGACGCCGACCTGTACAGCTCCCGGGTCTTCTGGGTGCTCAACCCCATGAAGCTGTTCCGCCGCGACCTGATCGAGCGCCACGGGCTGCGCTTCCCCGAGGACCTGACCACCGGCGAGGACCAGATCTTCGTCACCCGGGCGTATCTGCACGCCGCGAAGATCTCCGTGCTCGCCTCCTACGACTGCGTCTACTACGTCCTGCGCGACGACGGCGGCAACCTGACCACCACCGTCCGCAACGCCCCCCGCCCCGGCGGCGGCAGCGCCGGCACGTTCGCCGCGATGCTCACCCTCGTCGCCGAGCACACCCCCGCCGGGCCCCGGCGCGACCACCTCTTCACCCGGCTCTTTCAGGTCAACCTGCAGCGCGCGCTGCGCGGCGTGCGGCGCGAGCACGAGCGCGACCCGGAGCGCTCCCGCCGGATGTTCGCCGCGCTGCACGAGCCCGTCGCCCGCTGGTACAGCGAGCCGGCGATGGCGCGGGTCCCGGCGATCGTGCGGCTGCAGGGCGAGCTGGTGCGGCGCGGGCTGTACGAGGAGACGGTGGCCGTCGTCCGGTACGTCCGCGAGCGCCGGCTCGCGCTCGACGCCCGGAAAGGCCGCAAGCCGGTGCGCTGGCTGGCGCCCGCCGACGTCACCGTCGAGAACGGCCGGGTCTTCGCCCACTACCCGTACTTCCGCGACTCCCGCCTCGGCCTGCCCGACGACGTGTTCGATGTCACACACCAGGTCGGCGCCCGCTCCTTCGTCCGGCCCAGGTCCGTCACCGTCGCGCAGGACCGCCGGGACACCCGGGTGTTATCGGTGCGCGGCCGCCGCCGTACGCGGCTGCCCGCCGTGGCGCTGGAGCTGACGGCGACCCGCGCGAGCGACGGCCGTACGGTCACGGCCGCCCTCCCCGCCCCCGAGCCGGCCGACGGCACGGGCAGCACGGGCAGCACGGGTGCGCAGGGCGGACAGGGGGCCGGGGGCGCCTTCACGGCCCGCATCCGGGTGCCCCAGCCCGGCACCTGGCACCTCGCCCTGCGGATCGCCGGCAGCAGCACGCCGGAGCTGCCGCTGCAGACGGTACGGGTGGAGAGCGCGAACCCCGCGCACGCCCTGCGCGCCTGGCTGGGCCGGAGCGGCCGGGTGGCCCGCCCCGCGTCCTGATCACGGCCCGGTGACGATCCCGTCCTCGGCCCGCAACCGGATACAACTTCGCGCACCTCTAATATGTCTTGCTGTCGAGCCGAATTCACCCCGAATTCGATGACCGCTCACGATCATCACCAGGAGCAGCAGTGTCGACAGGCGCCCCCACGGAGCCGACAGCGAGCACGTCCGCCCAGGCCACCCGCACCACCGCCGTGGTACTGGCGGGTGGCACCGGGCAACGCGTGGGGCTGTCCATACCCAAGCAACTGCTGAAGATCGCCGGGAAGACGGTGATCGAGCACACACTCGCGGTCTTCGAGCAGGCCGACGGCGTCGACGAGATCCTGGTCCTCATGGCGCCCGGCTACGTCGAGGACGTCGAGCGGATCGTCGCCAAGGCCGGCCTGACCAAGGTGCGCCGGGTGCTGGAGGGCGGCGGCACCCGCAACGAGACCACCGAGCGCGCCATCGCCGAGATCGGCGCGGACCTCGCCCCGGGCGAGGACGCGAACGTCCTCTTTCACGACGCCGTACGCCCCCTGCTGTCGTCCCGGGTGATAGCCGACTGCGTCACCGCCCTGGAGCGCTACCAGGCCGTGGACGTCGCCATCCCCTCCGCCGACACGATCATCGTCACCCGGCGGCACGGCGAGGACGGCGAGTTCATCACCGACGTCCCGGACCGCTCCCGGCTGCGCCGCGGCCAGACGCCGCAGGCGTTCAAGCTCTCCACCATCCGGCGGGCGTACGAGGTGGCCGCGGGCGACCCGAACTTCCAGGCGACCGACGACTGCTCCGTGGTGCTGAAGTACCTGCCCGACGTGCCGATCCACGTGGTCGCGGGCGACGAGTACAACATGAAGGTCACCCACCCCGTCGACGTCTTCATCGCCGACAAGCTCTTCCAGCTCGCCTCCAGCTCCGCCCCCGAGCACGGCGACGAGGAGGCTCACCGCAGCCTCCTCGACGGCCGCACGCTCGTCGTCTTCGGCGGCTCGTACGGCATCGGCGGCGACCTCTGCGAGCTGGCCCGCGGCTACGGCGCGCACGTCTACCCCCTCGGCCGCTCCACCACCGGCACCCACGTGGAGAACCCCGGCGACATCGAGGAGGCGCTGCGCCGCGCCTACGACGAGACCGGCCGCATCGACTACGTCGTCAACACCGCCGGCGTGCTGCGCATCGGCCGGCTCGCCGACACCGACGACGCCGCCCTCGAAGAGGCCCTGCGGGTCAACTACCTCGCCCCGGTCCAGATAGCCCGCACCGCCCACAAGTACCTCGCCGAGACCCGCGGCCAGCTGCTCCTCTACACCTCCAGCAGCTACACCCGCGGCCGGGCCGAGTACAGCCTCTACTCCTCCACCAAGGCCGCCGTGGTCAACCTCACCCAGGCGCTCGCCGACGAGTGGGCCGGCGACGGCGTCCGCGTCAACTGCATCAACCCCGAGCGCACCGCCACCCCGATGCGCACCAAGGCGTTCGGCACGGAGCCCGCCGGCTCGCTGCTGGCCTCCGAGGCCGTCGCCCGCACCTCCCTCGACGTGCTGCTCTCCGAGATGACAGGCCATGTCATCGACGTACGCCAGCAGGATCCGACCCGCGGCTCCAGCGTCGACCGCGCGCTGGCCGCGGTGCTCGACCGCAGCGAGGACGGCACCGAGGCGGGTGTGCGGTGACGGGGATATTCCTTCGCCTGGTCCGGGGCGGCAACGCCGGGGAACTCGGCGCCGCCGCCGTGATGCTGGTCTCGTACCCGCTGATGCTGCTGGCCGCGCTGATCCCGAGCCTCGGCGTGTTCGCCGGCGCGGCCGCGGTGAGCTACGTCTCCGACCACTTCCTGCACCACCGCGGCGCCTACCTGCTCAACCAGCTCTCCCGCGCCCGCGCCGGCCTGACCCTGCGCTTCATGCTGCGGCAGCTGCTGCTCGTGCTGCTGCTGGCCCGGATGGGCGTCGCCGGCGACACCGTCGGCTACGAGGCCATCGCCTGCTTCGCGCTCGTCGCCACCCTGCAGGCGCCGCACAGCGGTCTGCTCACGCTGCTGCGCAACCGCCGCAAGCTGCCCGTCATCACCCGCAACATCGACCTGGCGCCGCTCGGCATCTCCGACGCCGCGCCCCGGCTGCTCACCCACCGCGGCGCCGAGAAGGTCCAGCACCTCGACCTGTTCGCGGTCACCGGCATCCTCGTCGCCGCCGAGACCGGGACGGGCGCGTACGGCTACGCCGGCATGGGCCTGACGCTGGGCCTGACGCTGCTGTACATCGCCGCGGTGGGGTACCACATGCGGCCCGGCGCGCTGCCGCCGAAGCGGGACGCGGTGCTGGAGTGGTTCGACGAGTGGCTGCGCGCCTACCGGCCCACCGTGGTGCTCTACTTCTCCGGCACCAAGGAGTCCACGTACCAGATCAACATGTGGCTGGAGACACTGCAGGACCTGACAGCGCTGGACGAGCGCCCGCTGCTCATCGTCCGCGAGCAGCACACGCTGCCGGGCCTGGCCGCCACCACCGTGCCGGTGGCGTGCGTGCCGTCCGCGGTGCACCTGATGAACATGGACCTGTCGTCGGTGCGGGTCGCGCTCTACCCCGCCAACGTCGGCAAGAACATCCACCTGCTGCGGGTGCCCACGATGAAGCACGTCTTCATCGGCCACGGCGACAGCGACAAGGTCGCCAGCATCAACCCGTACGCCAAGGTCTACGACGAGGTGTGGACCGCCGGCCGGGCCGGCCGCGACCGCTACGCGCTGGCCGACGTCGGCGTCCGCGACGACGCCATCGTGGAGGTCGGCCGCCCCCAGCTGGCGTCGATCCGCCCCGCCGAGGCGCCCGCCGCGGACCGCATCCCCACCATCCTCTACGCGCCGACGTGGGAGGGCTGGACCGACGACCCGGGCAACACCTCGCTGATGCTGGCCGGCGAGAACATCGTCCGCCGGCTGCTGACGGCCAAGGAGCCGGTGCGGGTGCTCTACAAGCCGCACCCCTTCACCGGCATGGTCAGCCCGCGCGCCAAGGCCGCCCACGAGCGCATCGTCGCCATGGTCGAGCAGGCCGGCGCGCGCCGCGCCACCGAGCCCCGCTGGGTCCGCGCCGCCGCGGCCGAGCAGGCCGGGCTGGAGGCCGCGCGGGCCGAGCTGGTGCGTATCGAGGCGCAGCTGGAGCGGCTCGACCGGGCCGCCGACGAGTCCGCCGACGAGGCGCAGACCTCCCGCGACGCCGTGGTCGACCCGGCCCGGGAGGCGGAGGCGGCCCGGCTGAAGGAGCAGTGGAACGACGCCTACTGGCGCTCCTTCGGCTGGTGGGAGCACCGCGTCGTCACCGGCGACCAGCCGCGGCTGTACGACTGCTTCAACGTCTCGCACGGGATGGTCTCCGACATATCGAGCGTCGTCTCGGACTTCATCGCCAGCGGCAAGCCCTACGCGGTGACCGACTCGGCGGGCCTGGGGGAGCAGGAGTTCAAGCGCCAGAACACCGCGGTGCGGGCGGCGGTCATCCTCGCGCCCGACGCCGCCAGGATCGACGAGCTGCTCGCCGCCGTCCCCGACCCCGCGGCCGACCCGCTGCGGGCCGCGCGCGAGGAGCTGAAGGAGTACCTGCTGGGCCCCGACGAGCCCGCGTCCGTCGTCCGCTTCGGCGAGGCCGTGCGCGCGCTGGCGGAGAAGTCCGAGCGCCGCAACCTAGAGCGCGCCGTCTGAAGGAGATAGGCACGATGACATCCCCCGAGGCCGCGCCCGCGGCCGGTCCCATACCCGACGTCACGGTGATCACGGGTGCGTACAACTCGATGCCGTACATCACCCGCAGCGTCACCTCGGTGCTGGAGCAGACGATCGGCGTCGACCGGCTGGAGATCCTCGTCATCAACGACGGGTCCACCGACGGCACCGGCGCCGAACTCGACCGGCTCGCCGCGGAGAACCCCGGGCTGACCGTCATCCACCAGGAGAACTCCGGCGGCCCGGCCGGCCCCCGCAACGTCGGTCTTGAGCGGGCCACCGGCCGCTACGTGTTCTTCCTCGACGCCGACGACTTCATCGGCCGCGAGACGCTCGCGCGGATGGTCGAGACCGCCGACACCAACGGCACCGACGTCGTCGTCGGCAAGATGGTCGGCGTCAACGGCCGCGGTGCGCCCACGTCCATGTACCACCAGAACCTGGCCCGCACCGACGTGTTCAGCTCCCGCGTCTACTGGACGCTGAACCCGATGAAGCTCTTCCGGCGCGAGCTGGTCGAGCGGCACAAGCTGCGCTTCCGGCCCGAGCTGAAGGTCGGCCAGGACCAGCCGTTCACCAGCGCCGCCTACCTGCACGCCGCCGGCATCAGCGTGATCGCCGACTACGACTGCGTGTACTGGGTCAAGCGCGACGACGGCGGCAACAACACCTCCGTCACCAAGGGCACCGCCCCGCGGATCCGCTTCCTGGAGGCCATGTTCGAGCTGGTCGGCGAGCACGTGCCGGACGGCCCGCGGCGCGACCACCTGCTGGCCCGGCACTACAACATCGACCTGCCGCACACCATCCGCCAGCTGCGCCGCGAGAAGAACGCCGGCGACCAGCAGTCGGCCTTCCAGGACATGCGCCTGCTGTTCGACCGGTGGTACAGCGAGGGCGCGGCGGCCAGGCTGTCCGTCATCGAGCGGCTGCTGATGGAGCTGGTCCGCCGCGGCGACCTCGACGACCTGCTCGCGGCGTCGAAGTACCACCGCAAGCTGGGCGACCAGGAGGTGACGCACCTGGTGGAGGACGGCCGGGTCTACGCCCAGTACCCGTTCTTCCGCGACCCCGCCAGGAACATCCCGGACACGTTCTACGACGTCACCGACGAGCTGCCCGTCCCGTTCCGCGTCGGCAAGGCCGGCCTCGACGCCGAGACCGGCACCGTCCAGCTCTCCGGCAAGGTCAAGGCGCCCGCGCCGGACGGCTGGAGCACCCCGCCGGAGATGCTGCTCAAGCAGCGCGGCGGCATCGTCCAGCACCGTCTTCCGCTGTCGCTGGAGCCGCAGCAGGACGACGAGGGCTACCAGAACTTCCGGCTGGACATCGACCCGGCGACCGCCGCCGGCGGCGAGCCGCTCGCCGAGGCGCTCTGGGACCTCTCCCTGGCCTGCGGCGACGCCAACGTCACCCGGTTCGGCGACCAGCGGAGCCTGAGCCTGCTCAAGCAGCCGGCGATGCACGTCGCCGCCGCCCACGCCGGTTCCGGCCAGGTCGTCACCCTCTACGCGATCCGCTCCACCGGCCACCTCACGCTGGAGCTGGGCGAGATCAAGCACAAGGCGGACAAGCGGTTCGAGGCCGCGGCACAGGCCGAGAAGCGCCGCGACGAACTCGTCGTCGACGTCCGCGCCACCGTCACCGGGCTGCCCGCCGACGCGGTGCGGCTCGACGTCGCGGGCGCCTCCGCCGTCGCCCGGCCGGCCAAGACCTCCGGTGCCGCCCGCACGTACCGGGCGAAGCTGCGGCTGCCGCGGGAGGCCCGCAAGCGCCGCGACGCCCTCACGCCGGAGGTCACCGTCCGCGCCGGCGCCCTGTCCTGGACCGTCCCCGTGCGCCGGGCGGAGCCCGCCCCGGCCGCCGCCCCGCCGGCCGGCCGCAGCATCGCTCGAGCGCTGCGCTCCGCCAAGTCCCGGCTGGCCGCGCGCTAGTGACGTCCAGGTCCACCCGACACCACCAGAACCGTTACCCGGAGGGTTGATGCACGGCCAGCAGGCCCCGGCGCTCGACGCGCCCGATCCGACCGAGCGCCGGTCCCGGCCGGACACGCGGCCGGCAGGCCCCAGCCGGGGGTTCCGCCCCGACGTCGAGGGCCTGCGGGCCGTCGCCGTGGGCGTGGTGCTGCTGTACCACGCGGGCGTGCCGCTGATCTCCGGCGGCTACGTCGGCGTCGACGTCTTCTTCGTCATCTCCGGCTTCCTGATCACCGGGCTGCTGGTGCGCGAGCTGGAGCGCAGCGGGCGGATCTCCCTCACCGGGTTCTACGCCCGCCGCGCCCGCCGGCTGCTGCCGTCGACGGCCGTCGTGCTCGCGGCGGTCGCGCTGCTCGCCTGGCTGCTGATGTCGCCGGTGGAGCGCAAGACGGTCGCGAAGGACCTGGCCGCCGCGGCGCTGTACGTCGTCAACTGGCAGCAGGCGTCGCTCGCCGTCGACTACTCCGCGCTGGGCGCCGACGCCAGCCCCGTACAGCACTTCTGGTCCCTCGCGGTCGAGGAGCAGTTCTACCTGGTCTGGCCGCTGCTGATCATCGCCATCGGCTGGTGGTGCAAGCGCGGCGGCGGCAGGTCGGTCCGCCCGCGGCTGGCCCTGGCGCTCGGCGGCATCGCCGTGGCCTCCTTCGCGTACTCGGTCTACCTCACCCGCGAGGAGGCCGGCGCCGCGTACTTCTCCACCTTCACCCGCGGCTGGGAGCTGGCCGTCGGCGGGCTGCTGGCGCTGGTGCCGGCGGACGCCTGGCGGCGGCTGCCGGGCCGGGTCGCGGCCGTCCTCGCCGCCGGCGGGCTCACGGCCATCGCGGTGGCCGCCCTGCGGTTCTCCGACGAGACCCCCTTCCCCGGCTCCGCCGCCGCGCTGCCCGTGCTGGGCGCCGCCGCGGTCATCGCGGCCGGCGCCGCCCGGCAGGACACCGCGGGCGCGCGGCTGCTGGGCACCGCGCCGATGCGGTACGTGGGGCGGCTCTCGTACTCCTGGTACCTGTGGCACTGGCCGGCCGTCGCCTTCGCCACCGTCAAGTGGCCCGACATCACCACCGCCCAGCTGGCCGTCGTCGTCGCGGCCAGCTGGGTGCCCGCCGCGCTCACCCACAAGCTGGTGGAGGATCCCGTACGGGTCTCGCGCGCGCTCGCCCCGGTGGGCCGCGGCCTCGTCCTCGGCCTCGCCTGCACCGCCGCCGGCGCGCTGCTGGGCTGGCTGACCTGGGCCACCGTGCCGACCATGAAGCTCGCCGACCCCTCGCAGGCCGTCGGCGCCGCCGCGCTCAAGGACTCCATGAAGGTCCAGGAGTCCGCGGCCGTGCTCAGCCCGCTGCCCGAGGACGCCGACGCCGACGAGGGCGAGGTGTACGAGTCGGGCTGCCACGCCGGACAGCGGGACACCGAGGCCGGGGGCTGCGTCTACGTCAACGACGCGGACCGCACCGGCGACGGCAGCCGGGCCCTCCGGCCCGACGTGACCGTCGTCGGCGACAAGGCCGGCGGCGACCGGAAGGCGAAGGGGGTGGAGATCGACGTCGTGCTCTTCGGCGACTCGCACGCGGCCCAGTACGCGCCGGCGCTGCTCTCCGTCGCCGAGAAGCGCGGCTGGAACGTCGCCGTGCTCACCAAGTCCGCCTGCACCCCGGCCAAGACGACCATCTACAACCGGCAGTACGAGCGCGCGTACACCGAGTGCGACGCCTGGCGCGCCAGCGCGGTGGAGCACATCACGGCCAGCGACCCCGGGCTGGTGCTCGTCGGCAACCGCGACGACCAGGCGGCGATGAACGGCGACGACAAGCTCGACGGCGAGGAGAACACCGCGGCCCTGCGCGACGGGATGTCCGCCACGCTGGGCGAGCTGAAGGACTCCGGCGCCCGGGTCAGGGCGCTCGCCGACATCCCGTACCCGCCGGAGGACATACCCTCGTGCGTGTCGGCCAACACCGACCGGCTGCAGGACTGCGCCTTCCCGCTGCGCGAAGGGCTGGAGTACGAGCAGGTCACCCCCCAGGCGGCCAAGCGGGCCGGGGTCCCGGTCATCGACCTCGCCCCCGAGCTGTGCCCGGACGGGACCTGCCCGGCCGTCATCGGCAACGTGATCGTCTACCGGGCCGGCGAGCACATCACCGAGACCTACATGCAGACGCTCACGGGCTGGCTGGACGACCAGCTGCCGAAGAACGTCCGAGGAGAGAAGGACTCCCGATGACGACACCGCCGACGCAGCCGACGCCGACGCTGGTGCCCACGGTGCCGCGCGGCGGCCGCATCCTCCACATCGGCCCGCACAAGACCGGCACCACCGCCCTGCAGGGCGCGTTCCACAGCGCCCGCGACCGGCTGCCCGCGTACGACGTCGTCTACGCGGGCACGCACCGGCAGCCCGTCGCGGCGGCGCTCGCCAAGATCGGGGTGGAGTTCCCGGGGCCGGCGGGCACGCCCGTACGCGAGCACCTCGACGTGTTCCTGCAGCGCGACCGGCCGGGCATGGAGCGCTGGCGGCGGCTGGTGGAGCAGTGCGAGCAGGCCGGCGACCGGCGGGTGGTCATCAGCACCGAGTACTTCTCCAACGCCGCCGACGACGCCGCCCGCGAGGTCGTCGCCGAACTCGGCGGCGGGGAGCGGGTGCACGTCGTCGTCACGCTGCGGCCGCTGCTGAAGATCCTGCCGTCGCAGTGGCAGCAGTACGTGCGCAACGGGCTGCGCTCGACGTACGAGGACTGGCTGGAGGAGATGTTCCACCGGGAGCCGTACATCGAGCCGACCCCCAGCTTCTGGCGCCGGCACCGGCACGACGAGCTGATCGCCCGCTGGGCGGCGGCCGCCGGCCCGGAGAACCTGACCGTCCTGGTGCAGGACGAGAGCGACCAGCAGATGCAGCTGCGGGTCTTCGAGGAGATGGCCGGGCTGCCCGCCGGGTTCCTCGTCTACGACGAGAAGGACAACCGGTCGATGACCCACGGCGAGGCCGAGCTGGTCCGGCTCCTCAACGTGGAGTCGCACCGCCGCGGCTGGTCCGTGGAGCGGCACGGCAAGGTCGTACGCGCCGGGGCGCTGCGCCGGATGCGCGACAGGTACCAGCCCGCGCGCGACGAGGCGCGCGTCGCCACCCCCGAGTGGGCGGTGGCCGAGGCCACCGGGCTGGCCGAAGAGATGACCGCCGCCATCACCGGCCTCGGCGTCAACGTCGTCGGCGACCTGGCCTCCCTGGCGAAGCGGCCCGGCACGCCGCCCGCCGCCCCCGCGCAGGCGACGGCCCCGGCCGCCGCGGCGGCCCAGGCGGTCATCGGCGCGCTGCTGGCGCAGTCCTCGCTCGACACCAAGGCCGCCGAGGCGGCCAAGAAGAACCCCGCCGGGCCGGACTCCGCCCGGCCCGCCGCCGCCACGACCGCACCGGCGCCCGCCGACGGCTCCCGCCCGGGCCGGGGCGGCGCCACCCACCTGCTGCGGAGCGCCGCCCGGCGCGGACTCCGCCGTATCCGCCGATAACCCGAAGGGCCTGCACAGATGTCGTTGAGAATCACCGTGATCGGTACGGGCTACCTCGGTGCCACGCACGCCGCCGCGATGGCGGAGCTGGGCTTCGAGGTGCTGGGCCTGGACGTGGTCAAGGAGAAGGTCGAGCTGCTGTCGGCGGGCCGGGTGCCGATGTACGAGCCGGGCCTGGAGGAGCTGCTGCGCACGCACGTCGCCGGGATCGAGGGCTCGACCGGCCGGCTGCGCTTCACCACCTCGTACGCGGAGGCCGCGGCGTTCGGCGATGTGCACTTCGTGTGTGTGAACACGCCGCAGAAGCACGGTGAGTACGGCTGTGACATGTCGTATGTGGATGCTGCGGTGGACGCGCTTGCGCCGCGGTTGGAGCGGCCGTGTCTGGTGGTGGGCAAGTCGACGGTGCCGGTGGGTTCTGCGGCGCGGCTGGCGCGGCGGCTGGCGGAGCTGGCGCCGGTGGGGGAGCAGGCGGAGCTGGCGTGGAACCCGGAGTTCCTGCGGGAG
>NZ_BAAAPF010000206.1:0-12964 GCF_039531005.1 Streptomyces synnematoformans | reverse complement strand
GCGCCCAGCAGCGTCCCCAGCAGCCGCGTCCCCGACGCGCCCAGCGCGTGGCCCAGGGCGATCGCGCCGCCGTGGACGTTGACCCGCTCCGGGTCGGCGCCCACGTCGCGCTGCCACGCCAGCGGGACCGGCGCGAACGCCTCGTTCACCTCGAAGGCGTCGATGTCGGCCACCGTGAGCCCCGCCTTCGCCAGCACCTTCCGCGTCGCCGGCACGACGCCCATCAGCATCAGCACCGGGTCGTCGCCGGTCACCGCGAAGGAGTGGAACCGCGCCCGCGGGGTGAGGCCCAGCTCCGCCGCCCGCTCCTCGCTCATGATCAGCACGGCGGACGCCCCGTCCGTGAGCGGCGAGGAGTTGCCGGGTGTGAGGTGCCAGCCGATCTCGGGGAAGCGCTCGGCGACGGCCGGGTCGTAGAAGGACGGCTTGAGCGCGGCGAGCCCGTCCAGGGAGGTCGACGGCCGTACGGTCTCGTCCCTGCGGTGCTCCCCCACGGGCACGACGTCCGCGTGGAAGACGCCGTTCTCCCAGGCCCGTGCCGCCAGCCGGTGCGAGCGCTCCGCGAACGCGTCCAGCTCCGTACGCCCCAGCCCCCACCGCGCCGTGATCAGCTCCGCGGAGTGGCCCTGGGCGATGAGCCCGCCGGGGTAGCGGGCGGCGAGGCGGTCGCCGAACGGGTCCCGCCCGACGGCGGCCGTGCCCATCGGCACCCGGCTCATCGACTCGACGCCGGCGGCCACGGCGATGTCGTACGCCCCGGCCATGACCCCCTGCGCCGCGAAGTGGGCGGCCTGCTGGGACGAGCCGCACTGGCGGTCGACGGTGGTGCCCGGCACGGACTCGGGGAGGCCGGCGGCGAGGACGGCGTTGCGGGCGACGTTGAACGACTGGTCGGCGGCCTGGGTGACGCAGCCGGCGATCACGTCGTCGAGCAGCCCGGGGTCGAGTCCGCTGCGGTCGACGAGCGCGCGGAGCACCTCGGCCAGCAGGTCGACGGAGTGGACGCCGGACAGGGCGCCGCCGGGCTTGCCCTTGCCCGAGGCCGTGCGGACGGCGTCGACGACGACTGCGGTGGTGGTCATGGGCGGCGGTCCCTTCTCGCTCCTCGCGCTGGCCCCTGCAGAGTTACATACCGGAAGTACGTATGTACAGCGTACGCCCGCCTACAATGCGCGCATGGAGACCCGCAGAACGCAGCAGGAGCGCACGGCGGCGACGACGAAGGACCTGGTCGGCGCCGCCCGCGCACACTTCGCCCGGGACGGCTACGCCGCCGCTTCCCTCGACGCGATCTGCGCCCAGGCGGGCATCACGAAGGGCGCGCTCTACCACCACTTCCGCAACAAGCGGTCCCTCTTCCGCGCCGTCTACGAGGCCGAACAGCACCGGCTGCGCGGCGCCATCGCCGACGCGTTCCGCGCCTGCCCGGACCCGTGGGACGGGCTGCGCGCGGGCCAGCGCGCGTTTCTCACCGGCTCGATCGAGCCCGGCACCCAGCGGATCACGCTGCTCGACGCGCCGGGCGCGCTGGGCTGGGCGGTGATGCGCGAGGTGCAGGCGGACTGCCGGGCGATGACGCGGAGCGGGCTGGCGCGGGCGGTCCGCGCGGACGGGGAGGGCCCGGTGTCCGCGGTGGAGGCGGTGGAGGCGGTGGAGCTGGACGCGATGGCGTCGGTGGTCTTCGGGGCGCTGTGCGAGTGCGCGATGGCGGTGGCGCACGCGCGGGACCCGGACGCGGTGCTGGCGGCGTCGCTGCGGCAGGTGGACCGGCTGGTGGCGGCGCTGGCGGGGACACCGGCGGGGGCTGGGGTGGCGGCCGACGGGGTGGCACCGGCGGGGACGGGGCGCGGCGCGGCGGCACCGGCGGTGGCGGATGCGCCGCCGGCCGGGCTGCCCGTCGCGTAGGCCGGTGGCGGGCCCGGCAGCCCGTCCCGCAGGCCGGTACCGGGGTCCGGCACCCCGTCTCACGGGCCGATAACCGGTTGCCGCCGACCGCGTCGCCCGGTGCAATGACCGGCATGATCAGCCAGGCGCGCCCGCAGCGGCGAGACGAGCCCGACCCCGTACGCATCGGCGCCCTCGCCCCGCTCACCCGGCCCGGCTGGGCCGAGGCCGGCCGCCATCTGGTCGCCGGGCTCGACCTGGCCGCCCGCGCGGTCAACGACGCCGGCGGGATCGCCGGACGCCCGCTTGAGCTGCTGGTGCGCGACACCGCCGCCGACCCGCGGCGGGCCGCGGCGGCCGTCGAGGAGCTGGCCGGGCTGGGCGTCGCCGCGCTGGCGGGCGAGTACCACAGCGTCGTCGCCCGCGCCGCCGCCGAACGGGCCGCCCGCCTCGGCGTGCCGTTCCTGTGCTCCTCGGCGGTCCTCGACGCGCTCACCGAGCGGCCCGCCGACGGGGTCGCGCGGATCGCGCCGGCGCAGTCCCACGGCTGGCGGCTCTACGCGGACCACCTCCTCGGCGCGGGCCACCGCCGCGTCGCCGTGGCGACCCGGCCCAGCGCGTACTGGGCGGCCGGGACCCGCATCCTGCGCGACCGGCTCGCCCCGCACGGCGGCACGGTGACCGAGCTGGACGCGGACGCGCTCAGCCCCGCGGCCGTGTGCGACGCGCTCGCCGGCGGCGGCGCGACGGCCCTCCTGCTGCTCGTCGGCCACCCGGAGCCGGCGGTGCCGCTCGTCCGGTCCGTACGCCGCGACCCGCGCCTGACCGGGACCCTGGTCGGCGCCCCGGCCGGGCAGCCGGAGTTCGCCGAGTGGGCGGCACTGCTGGGCGCCGCGGGCGCCGCGGTCCCGTTCCTGCGCTACCTGCCCGAACGCCTCCCGCCGCTCGGCGCCCGCGTCGGGGCGGCGCTGCGCGACCGGCTGGGCGAGGCGCCGTCGTTCGTCGCCTTCGAGGGCTACGACACCGTCGCCGTCCTCGCCGAGGTGCTGCGTACCCGCGGGGTGGACCGGGCGCGTACCGCCGCGGCCTGGGCGGACGTCGCGGTCGACGGCACCCGCGGGCCGATCCGGTTCTCCCGGGTGCCCGAGACCGGCGTGTGGCAGTGGGCCTGGCCGCCGGTGCAGGTCGTCGACCGGGATCCGGCGGAGCCGGGCCGCTTCCGGGTGCTGCACTCCGGCTGAGCCGCGCCGCGGACGCCGGCCCCGCTCAGCCGCGCTGCGCCGACGTCCCCCGCACCGCACAGCCCGCCGCGCGCAGCGTCTCCTTCACCTCGCCGATCCGCAGGTCCCCGAAGTGGAACACCGACGCCGCCAGCACCGCGTCCGCACCCGCGTCGACCGCCGGCGGGAAGTGGTCAAGACGGCCCGCGCCGCCGCTGGCGACGACGGGAATCGTCACCTGCTTGCGTACGGCGGCGATCATCTCCGTGTCGTAGCCGTCCTTCGTGCCGTCCGCGTCCATGGAGTTGAGCAGGATCTCCCCCGCCCCCAGCTCCGCGGCCCGCCACGCCCACTCGACGGCGTCGAGGCCGGTGCCGCGCCGCCCGCCGTGCGTCGTCACCTCGAACCCCGACGGCGTCGCCGGGCCGTCCGGGCCGCACCGCCGCGCGTCCGCCGACAGCACCAGCACCTGGCTGCCGAAGCGCTCGGCGATCTCGCGGATCAGCTCCGGCCGGGCGATCGCCGCGGTGTTCACGCCCACCTTGTCGGCGCCCGCCCGCAGCAGCCGGTCCACGTCCGCCGCCGTGCGCACGCCGCCGCCGACGGTGAGCGGGATGAAGACCTGCTCCGCCGTGCGGCGCACCATCTCGTACGTCGTCTCGCGGTCGCCGGCGGACGCGGTGATGTCGAGGAAGGTCAGCTCGTCGGCGCCCTCCGCGTCGTACACCCGGGCCATCTCGACGGGGTCGCCGGCGTCGCGCAGATTGCGGAAGTTGACGCCCTTGACGACCCGGCCGCCGTCCACGTCCAGACAGGGGATGACCCGTACCGCCAGAGTCATGCGCCGCCCGCTTCCCCGGAGCCGCCGGGGCGGTACGCCTCGACCTCGACCTCGACGACCAGCCGGGGGTCGACGAAGCCGGAGACGATGATCAGCGACGCGGCCGGGCGGATGGCGTCGAACAGCTCCTTGTGCGCCCGGCCGACCGCCTCCACGTCGCGGGCGTGGGTGAGGAACATCCGGGTGCGCACGACGTCCTCGCGCTCCAGGCCGACCTGCTTCAGCGCCCCGAAGGCGACCGCGAAGGCATTCATGGCCTGGGCGTGCGGGTCGCCCTCACCGGAGATCACGCCGTTGACCACGGACGTGCAGCCGGCCACCAGCACGAGGCCGTTCGGCAGCTCCACCGCGCGCGAGTAGCCGAACTCCTCTTCCCAGGGAGCACCGGACGAGATACGACGTACGCCGCCACCGGCCATCAGGACACCGCCTCCAACGCCTCTTCCATGGTGAACGCCTTCGCGTAGAGCGCCTTGCCCACGATCGCACCCTCGACGCCCTCGGGGACCAGCGTGGCGATGGCCCGCAGGTCGTCAAGGGAGGAGACGCCGCCGGAGGCGACGACCGGCCGGTCGGTGGCGGCGCAGACGTCGCGCAGGAGCCGCAGGTTGGGGCCCTGGAGGGTGCCGTCCTTGTTGATGTCGGTGACGACGTAGCGCGCGCAGCCCTCGGCGTCGAGGCGCGCCAGCGTCTCGAACAGGTCGCCGCCGTCGCGTGTCCAGCCGCGGCCGCGCAGCGTGGTGCCGCGGACGTCGAGGCCGACGGCGACGCGCTCGCCGTGCTCGGCGATGACCTTGGCGACCCACTCCGGGGACTCCAGGGCGGCGGTGCCGAGGTTGACCCGGGTGCAGCCGGTGGCGAGGGCGGCGGCCAGGGAGTCGTCGTCGCGGATGCCGCCGGACAGCTCGACCTTGATGTCCATCGACCGGACGACCTCGCCGATCCGGGCGCGGTTGTCGCCGGTGCCGAAGGCGGCGTCGAGGTCGACGAGGTGCAGCCACTCGGCGCCGGCGCGCTGCCAGGTCAGGGCGGCGTCCAGCGGGTCGCCGTAGCCGGTCTCGGTGCCGGACTCGCCGTGCACGAGGCGTACGGCCTGGCCGTCGCGGACGTCGACGGCGGGGAGCAGCTCCAGGGCGGCGGGGGTGTCGCGGGACGTCATCAGAGGGTCTCGATCCAGTTCTTGAGCAGCTGGGCGCCGGCGTCGCCGGACTTCTCGGGGTGGAACTGGGCGGCCCACAGCGGGCCGTTCTCGACGGCGGCGACGAACGGCTCGCCGTGGGTGCTCCAGGTGACGGCGGGCGGGGCGATGCGCGGGTTGTGCACCTCCAGCTCCCAGCGGCGGGCGGCGTAGGAGTGGACGAAGTAGAAGCGCTCCCCGGCGTCGACGCCCGCGAACATCCGGGAGCCGGCCGCGATGTCGACGGTGTTCCAGCCCATGTGCGGTACGACGTCGGCCTGCAGCGCCTCGACCGTGCCGGGCCACTCGCCCATGCCGTCGGTCCGGACGCCGTGCTCGACGCCGCGCTCGAAGAGGATCTGCATGCCGACGCAGATGCCCAGCACGGGCCGGCCGCCGGCGAGCCGGCGCTCGACGACCCAGTCGCCGCGGGCTTCCCGCAGCCCGCCCATGCAGGCGGCGAAGGCGCCGACGCCGGGCACCAGCAGGCCGTCGGCGGCCATGGCCCGGTCGTAGTTGCCGGTGATCTCCACCCGGGCGCCGGCGCGGGCGACGGCGCGCTCGGCGGAGCGGACGTTGCCGAAGCCGTAGTCGAAGACGACGACGCTCTTGCGCCCGCCGTGCTCCGCGCCGCGGCGGGCGGCCGGCACGGCGGGGGCGGGGGAGGCGGCGCTGTCGGTCAACCCCACACCCCCAGCCGCAGGATGCCGGCGGCGAGCGCCATCGCGGAGCCGACGGCGAGCACGGCGATCACGTTCTTCGACTGGCCCTGCTTGACGAAGGAGATGACCCCGCCGAGCAGGAAGAGCCCCACGAAGAGCAGCAGTATCGACAGGCCGTTCATTACAGGGCGCCCTTGGTCGAGGGGATGCCGGTCTGCCGCGGATCGATCTCCGCGGCGTAGCGCAGGGCGCGGGCGAGGGCCTTGAACTGGCACTCCACGATGTGGTGCGCGTTGCGCCCGTACGGGACGCGGACGTGCAGCGCGATCTGCGCCTGGGCGACGAACGACTCCAGGATGTGCCGCGTCATCGTCGTGTCGTAGTCCGCACCGATCATCGGGGCCATGCCCTCGGGTTCGGCGTGCACCAGGTACGGCCGGCCGGACAGGTCCACGGTGACCTGGGCCAGCGACTCGTCCAGCGGCACGGAGGCGTCGGCGAACCGCACGATGCCGCGCTTGTCGCCGAGGGCCTGCCGGAAGGCGGCGCCCAGGGCCAGCGCGGTGTCCTCCATGGTGTGGTGGCTGTCGATGTGCAGGTCACCGTCGGTCTTGACGGTGAGGTCGAAGAGGCCGTGGCGGCCCAGCTGGTCGAGCATGTGGTCGAAGAAGCCGACGCCTGTCGACACGGAGACCTCGCCCCGGCCGTCGAGGTTCAGCTCGACGACGACCGAGGTCTCCTTCGTGGTGCGCTCGACGCGGCCCACGCGGGTCATGAGTTGCTCTCCTTCTTCAGCGCGCGTACCGCATCGAGGAACGCGTCGTTCTCGGCCGGGGTGCCTGTGCTGACGCGCAGGAAACCGGGCACGCCGTTGTCGCGGACCAGGACGCCCGCCGCCAGCAGCCGCCCCCACGCGGCGTGCGCGTCCGGGAAGCGGCCGAACTGGACGAAGTTGGCGTCGGACCCGGTGACCTCGCAGCCGAGCGCGGTCAGCTCCGAGACCAGCCGGTCCCGCTCCTGCTTGAGCTGTTCGACGTACTGGAGCAGCGTATCGGTGTGCTCCAGGGCGGCGAGCGCGGTGGCCTGGGTGACGGCGGACAGGTGGTACGGCAGCCGGACGAGCTGGACCGCGTCGACCACGGCGGGGTCGGCGGCGAGATAGCCCAGCCGCAGGCCGGCGGCGCCGAACGCCTTGGACATCGTGCGGGTGAGGACGAGCCGCGGGCGGCCCTCGATCAGCGGCAGCAGCGACGGGCGGTGGCTGAACTCGCCGTACGCCTCGTCCACGACGAGCATCGACGGCTTGGCCGCCTGCGCGGCCTCGTAGAGCCTGAGGACGGTCTCGGGCCCGACGGCGGTGCCGGTGGGGTTGTTCGGCGAGCAGACGAACACCACGTCGGGGCGGTGCTCGGCGATGGCGTGCGCAGCGGCGTCGGTGTCGATGGTGAAGTCCGCGCGCCGCGGGCCGGAGATCCAGCCGGTGCCCGTGCCGCGGGAGATCAGGCCGTGCATCGAGTACGACGGTTCGAAGCCGATGGCGGTGCGGCCGGGGCCGCCGAAGGTCTGCAGCAGCTGCTGGATGACCTCGTTGGAGCCGTTCGCCGCCCACACGTTCGCGGTGCCCACCTCGTGCCCGGCGGTGCGTGACAGGTAGCGCGCCAGCTCGGTGCGCAGCTCGGTCGCGTCCCGGTCGGGGTAGCGGTTGAGGTGGCGGGCGGCCTCGGTGACGCGCTCGGCGATGCGCCGGACCAGGGGCTCGGGCAGCGGGTACGGGTTCTCGTTGGTGTTCAGCCGGACGGCCACGTCGAGCTGGGGCGCCCCGTACGGGGACGTGCCGCGCAGCTCCGCGCGGACCGGCAGGTCGTCGATCGCGGTCACGGCTGCGGCACCTTCCACGCGCTGTGCCGGTCTGGTTCGCCTCCGGCGAAACGGGCCTTCAGCGCTGCCCCGTGGGCGGGCAGGTCCTCGGCCTCCGCGAGGTTGACGACGTGCGCCGCGACCTCGGCGAGGGCGTCGCGGGAGTAGTCCACGACGTGGATGCCCTTGAGGAAGGACTGCACGGACAGTCCGGAGGAGTGGCAGGCGCAGCCGCCCGTGGGCAGCACGTGGTTGGAGCCGGCGCAGTAGTCCCCGAGGGAGACGGGGGCGTACGGGCCGACGAAGACCGCGCCGGCGTTGCGCACCCGGGCGGCGAGCGCGGCGGCGTCGGCGGTCTGGATCTCCAGGTGCTCGGCGGCGTAGGCGTCGACGACGCGCAGGCCGGCCTCCAGGTCGTCCACGAGCACGATGCCGGACTGCCGGCCGCCGAGCGCGGCGGTGATCCGCGCCACGTGGCGGGTGGCGGCCACCTGCGTCTTCAGCTCCGCCTCGACGGCCTCGGCGAGCCGCTCGGAGGGCGTGACGAGGACGGCGGCGGCCAGCTCGTCGTGCTCGGCCTGGCTGATGAGGTCGGCGGCGACGTGCGCGGGGTCGGCGGTGTCGTCGGCGAGGACGGCGATCTCGGTGGGCCCGGCCTCGGCGTCGATGCCGATACGGCCCTTCAGCAGGCGCTTGGCGGCGGCCACGTACACGTTCCCGGGGCCGGTGACCAACTGGACCGGGGCGCACTCCGCCGTGCCGTACGCGAACATGGCGACGGCCTGCGCACCGCCGGCGGCGTACACCTCGTCCACGCCGAGCAGGGCGCAGGCGGCCAGGATCGTCGGGTGCGGCAGGCCGGCGCCCCACGCGTTCGGCACGTCCTGCTGCGGGGGCGAGGAGACCGCCAGCGACGGCACGCCCGCCTCCTGGGCCGGCACCACGTTCATGACCACCGATGACGGGTACACCGCCTGGCCGCCGGGCACGTACAGCCCGACGCGGTCGACCGGCACCCAGCGCTCCGTGACCGTCCCGCCGGGGACGACCCGCACCGTCGCGTCGCTCCGGCGCTGCGCGCGGTGGACGGTGCGGGCGCGGCTGACGGACTCCTCCAGCGCCGCGCGCACCTTCGGATCCAGCTCGTCCAGCGCGCGCCGCAGCGCCTCCCCGGGCACCCGCAGCCGCTCCAGGGTCACGCCGTCGAAACGCTGTGTGATATCGATCACCGCCGCCGTGCCGCGATGCCGGACGTCCTCGCACAGGGGCCGCACCTTCTCCAGGGCGGCCTCGACGTCCAGCTCGGCACGGGGCAGCAGGTCGCGGTCGATGCCGCCGCCTGCGTCGGAAGCGGCGGCGGAGCCGCGCAGATCGATTCGGGAGATCACATGCCCAAGTCTCTCAGACAGCCGGGGCCCACGGCCCGGTTGTCCACAGGCTGGACCGCGAAATCGTCACTGTCAGTACGTGGTACTAGCGTTCAGTGTGCCGTCCCGAGGGGAATCAGAGCCGTACGGGACGGACGCGGGCTGACCAGGGGAGCGTGTCGTTGACCGCTGCACAGCAGGACCGGGCGGAGCTGCCCGAGGACCTTTCGGTGACGGAGCGGGGGCTGTGGGAGGCCTTCCAGGAGGGAGCGACATACGATCTGCGCTCGCGCGACCCCGCGCAGAACGACCCGGCGGGACTGCACGTCTGGGGCCCGGAGCGCGGCGTGCGCGCCTCCCTCCTCGCCCGCCTGCTGCTGCACGGCCCACCGGCCCGTCCCGGCCGGGTGTCGTCGCTGAAGCTGGCCGGCGCGTTCGTCACCGGCACGCTCGACCTCTCCGGCGGCCACGTCGATCCCTACGTGGAACTGCGCAACTGCCGCTTCGAGAACGAGGTGCTGCTGCCGGAGTGCTCCTTCACCACGCTGCGCCTGGTGGAGTGCTCCGTCCCGCGGCTGGAGGCGGCCCGCCTGACGACCGGCGGCGACATGCACATGCCGCGCTGCACGGTGGACGGCGGCATACGGCTGACCGACGCGCAGATAGGCACCGACCTGCTGCTCAGCCAGCTCACCGTCGGCCGGGACCGGCGCGGGGTGGCCGTGTCCGCGGACGGCATCAACGTCGGCCAGGACCTGCAGGCCGACCTGCTGCAGGCACACGGCGAGGTGCGGCTGCGCGGCGCCACCGTCGGCGTCTCGCTGAACCTCAGCGGCAGCGTCCTGCGCAACCCGTACGGCAAGCGCGCGCTGAACGCGCCGCAGCTGACCGTGGAGCGCTCGCTGCACATGGCGCCCGCGGCGGTGCCGGAGGCCGCGACGGGCGGGGCCACGCCCCCGTACGGCATCAGCGGCCACACCCCGCCGCGCGGCACGCGGATGCAGCGGTTCGAGTGCCACGGCGGGCTGCGGCTGGACGACGGCCGGTTCGGCGACTCGGTCGACCTCGACGGCGCGCGCTTCGTCATGGACCCGGAGCAGGAGATGTCCATGCGCCGGATCCAGACGCCGGAGCTGCGGTTCATGGGGCGCGAGCCGGAGGGCGGAAAGGTCGTGCTCTCCGGCACCCGGGTCGTCAACCTCCGCGACAGGTACACGAGCTGGCCAGGACCCGGCCGGCTGGCGATGGCCGGCTTCTTCTACGAGCACCTCATCCCGGTCGGCGCCTTCCCGCTGGTGCACCGCCTGGAGTGGGTGGAGGCCGCCACCCCGGAGTTCTCCCCCGAGCCGTACGAGCTGCTGGCCGGCGTCCTGCGCAACCACGGCGAGGACCACGACGCCCGCGAGGTCATGCTCGCCAAGCACCGCCGCGAGCGCGAGACGCTGGCGGTGGGCGGCAAGGCGTGGGGCCTCGTGCAGGACTGGACGGTCGCCTACGGCTACCGCCCCACCCGCGCCGTGGTGTGGATGGCGGTGCTGTGGGCGGTCGGTTCGCTGTACTTCGCGCAGCAGGAGCCGCGCGAGCTGCGCCCAGGCGAGGGACCGGAGTGGAACCCGCCGCTCTACGTGCTCGACCTGCTGCTGCCCGTCATCGACCTGGGCCAGGACAACGCCTGGCACCAGTCGGGGCATTACCAGTGGACGGCCGCGGTGCTCGTGCTCGCCGGCTGGGTGCTCGCCACCACGGTGGCGGCCGGCGTCTCCCGTACGCTGCGCCGTCAGTGAGGTACCGGTCGGGACCGTTAGGATCCGCCTGTGACCACCGCACGCCTGCCCCTCTTCCCGCTGAACGCGGTGCTGTTCCCGGGCCTCGTCATGCCCTTGAACGTGTTCGAGGAGCGGTACCGGGCGCTGATGCGCGACCTGCGCAAGCTGCCCGAGGCGGAGCGGCGGTTCGGCGTGGTGGCGATCCGCGACGGCCGCGAGGTCGCGCCCACCGGGCCCGGTCTGCCGGACCAGACCGCGCGGCCCCGGCGGGGGCCGGCGGCCGGCTTCGGCGCCGACCCGATGCAGGCGTTCTACGGCGTCGGCTGCGTCGCGGACGCGGCGACGATCCGGGAGAAGGACAACGGCGGGTACGAGGTGCTGGTCACCGGCACCCGCCGGTTCCGGCTGCTGTCGGTGGACGCCTCGGGCGAGTACCTGACCGGCGAGGTCGAGGCGCTGCCGGAGCCGTCGGGCGAGGGCGCGGGCGTGCTGTCCGCGGCGGTCGTACGGGCCTTCCGGGCGTACCAGAAGCGGCTGGCCGGCGCCCGCGAACGGTCGCTGGGCGCCGCCACGGAGCTGCCGGACGAGCCGTCGGTGCTGTCGTACCTCGTCGCCGCCGCCGCGGTGCTGGACACCCCGTCGAAGCAGCAGCTCCTGCAGGCGCGGGACACGGCGGCGCGGCTGTCGGCGGAGCTGAAAATCCTGCGGCGGGAGACGGCGGTGCTCGGTAAGCTCCCGTCGCTGCCCGCGGTCGACCTGACCCGGAGCCCCACGAGCCCCAACTGACGAGCCCCGACTGAGCGGTATGGCGAAGAAGAAGCAGACCGGATCCACCCCGGCCACGGTGGCGCTGACGAAGGCCGGCGCCGAGTTCACCGTCCACGCCTACGACCACGACCCGGCCGCCGCGTCGTACGGCGAGGAGGCGGCCGAGGCCCTCGGCGTCGACCCGGGCCGGGTCTTCAAGACCCTCGTCGCCGAGGTCGACGGCGCGCTGACCGTGGCGATCGTGCCGGTCTCCGGCGCGCTGGACCTCAAGGCGCTGGCCGCGGCGGCCGGCGGCAAGAAGGCCGTACTGGCGGACCCGGCGCATGCCGAGCGCACCACGGGCTACGTCCGCGGCGGCATCTCCCCGCTGGGCCAGCGCAAGCGGCTGCCGACGGTGCTCGACTCCTCGGCCGCCGGGCGGCCGACGGTCTGCGTCTCGGCGGGGCGGCGCGGGCTGGAGGTGGAGCTGGCGCCGACGGTGCTGGCGGAGCTGACCGGCGCGGTGGTGGCCCCGATCGCACGCGACGGCCGCTGACCCGGCGCCTGTCCCACGCGACGCCCGCCGAGCCGCCCCGCCGTCTCCCGCACACCCGCCCCAGGGTAGGCCGCCCCTCCGACAAGCCCGCCTCTCCGCCGGCAACGCCCCCGCCCCAGGCAGGCGCCCCGCTAGGGCACAGGCCCTAGGCGGGCCGGCGGCCGTGGTTGGCCCGGCCCTTGCGGGTGCGCCACTTGCGCTTGCGCGTCTTTTTCGACATGTCCAGGTCATACCGGAGTGCACGGAATCCGTCCAGGCTCCGCGCAGCCCTCCCCCCAACGGCCCGGCCGTTCGGCACCGCGTACCCTCGTAGTTCGTGAGTACGCGCACCGAAGCGGCGGGTCCGGCCCCGGCCGGGACCCCCACCCGGCCGGGCACGGTGGTGTGTGCCGTGCGCGATCTCGTGAAGACCTACCCCGCCCCCCGCGCGAAGCGGCTACGGCGCTCCGCGGGGCGCGGGACCGGCCGCAGGAGCGGCGCGGCGACGCCCGCGGCCGCCGCCGGCTCCGACGCCTCCGAAGCGCCCCCCGGGCCCGTACGGGCCTGCGACGGCGTCGACCTCGACATCCACGCTGGCGAGATCTTCGGCCTGCTCGGCCCCAACGGCGCCGGCAAGTCCACCCTCGTCCGCCAGCTCACCGGCCTGCTGCGCCCCGACTCCGGCGGCATCGAGCTGTTCGGCCACGACCTCGTACGCCGCCCGGAGCTGGCCGCGCGGCTGCTGGCGTACCTCGGCCAGGAGTCCACGGCGCTCGACGACCTGACCGTCGCGCTTGCCGCCGAGACCACCGCCCGGCTGCGCGGCCTGGCCGCGCCCGCCGCCCGCGCCGAGCGCGACCCGGTCGAGCACGGTCTCGGCCTCGATGACGTTGTGCGTGACGAGCAGC
>NZ_BAAAPF010000205.1:0-13372 GCF_039531005.1 Streptomyces synnematoformans | reverse complement strand
GAGCACGGCGGCGCGGGCCGGGACGACGGGCACGGCCGCTCGCGGCCGCACCCGGGGGCGCCGGGGGCGCCGGGCGGGGCGGGGCTCGCGTACCTCGACCTGGACGGCTTCAAGGCCGTCAACGACACCCTCGGCCACCGCGTGGGGGACCAGCTGCTGGCCGCCGTCGCCCGCCGGCTGGTGGCCTGCACGGCGGCGGACGGCGGGGCCGAGAAGCACGGCATCACGGTCGCCCGGCTCGGCGGCGACGAGTTCGCGGTACTGGTGGCCCGGTCGGACGGTACGGAGCAGCTCGCGGACCTGGCGCAGCGGCTGCTCGACACGCTGGCCGAGCCGTTCGACCTCGCCGGGCAGCGGCTGGCGGTCTCGGCCAGCATCGGGGTCGTCGAGCGCGCGGTCAGCGGGCAGACGGCGACGGCGCTGATGCAGGCCGCCGACACCACGCTGTACTGGGCGAAGGCCGACGGCAAGGCCCGCTGGACGCTCTTCGACCCCGAGCGCAACGCCCACCGGATGACCCGGCAGGCGCTCTCCTCCACGCTGCGCCCGGCCATCGAGCGCGACGAGTTCACCCTCGACTACCAGCCGCTCATCGACCTCGGCGACGGCAGCGTGCGCGGCGTGGAGGCGCTGGTGCGCTGGCAGCACCCGAAGCTGGGCACGCTGACGCCGAATCGGTTCATCGGATTGGCGGAAGAGAACGGCGCGATCGTGCCGCTGGGCCGCTGGGTCCTGGCGACCGCCTGCCGCCGCGCGGCCGGCTGGCACCGGCTGCGCCCGGCGGACCCGGTGTTCGTCAGCGTCAACGTCGCCGTGCGCCAGGTCTGGGACTCCGACCTGGTCGCCGACGTCGGCGAGATCCTCGACGAGACGGGCCTGCCGCCGCGGCTGCTGCAGCTGGAGCTGACGGAGTCGGCGGTGATGGGCTCGGCGGGCCGGCCGCTGCAGGCGCTGCAGGAGCTGAGCGAGATGGGCGTCGGCATCGCGATCGACGACTTCGGCACCGGCTACTCCAACCTGGCGTACCTCAGCCGGCTGCCGGTCTCCGCGCTCAAACTGGACGGATCGTTTGTCCGGGGCTTCAGCTCCGCGGAGCACCCGAGCCCGGCGGACGAGACGATCGTCGAGGCGCTGGTCGATCTGGCGCACCGGCTGGGCATCAGCGTCACCGCGGAGTGCGTGGAGAGCGGCGAGCAGGCCGAGCGGCTGCGCCGGATCGGCTGCGACACGGCCCAGGGCTGGTTCTACTCCCGGGCCGTGCCGGCGGAGCGGGTGGAGCGGCTGTTGTAAGCGGGGCGGCGGGGCGTACGGCCGCCAGCGGGGCCCGTACGACCGGCAGCAGGGCACGTACGCCCGCCCGCCGGTCCCGTGCGCCCGCGGCCGGTCCCGTACGGGCTCAGCCCGCCGCGGCGAAGAGCCGGCCCAGCGACGGCTCCGCCGCCCGCCGGCCCAGCAGCCGCAGCCCCTCCCAGACCGTCACCTGGTTCGCGGTCAGCACCGGCTTGCCGAGCGCCGCCTCCACCTCCGCGACGTACGCGGCGGTGTGCAGCGCCGTGTCCGGCAGCAGCACCGCCTCCGCCTCCGGGTGGTCGCCCGCGCGGGCCAGCCGCAGCACCTCGTCGCGGCCCCAGGTGCCGACCTCGGCGGCGGTGATGATGCCGCTGCCGCGGGTCGACGTCACCTCGGCGCCGGCCGCCTTCAGGAACACGGCGAACAGCTCCGCCACGTCCTCCGGGTACGTCGCCGCCACCGCCACCCGGCGCACGCCCAGCTCCGCCACCGCGCGGGCGAAGGCGAACGACGTGCTGGAGGCCGGCAGCCCGGCGGTCGCGGACAGCTCCGCCACCTGCTCCGCCGCGCCCTCCGGGCCGTAGACGAAGCTGGCGCTCGTGCAGGCCCAGACCACCGCCTGCGCGCCCCGGGCCTTCAGCTCCGCCACGCCCGCGGCGAGCCGGGCGGCGGAGCCCATCTCCAGCAGCGCGTCCACGCGGTGGGCGTCCTCGCCGATGTCGGTGTGCACGAGCGGCAGGGCGGTGGTGCCGCCGAGCATGTCCTGGATGCGGGGGTAGTCGTCCTCGGCCGAGTACCCGGGGTAGAGGAAACCGACGGTCGCGGTCGCCTTCGCGGTCTGCTGCACACTGCCTCCGTCCTGAAGTGAACGTACGTCCGGCCGGCGCGGGTGCTCCCCCGCGCCGGGTACGGGTGTCCCGCGCCGGGCTACGCCGGCCGCTGCCCCGGGTCGTCGGGCCAGAGGGCGTCCGCGGCCTCGGCCGCGTCGACGTCCGGCGGCGGCGCCGAGCCGGCCAGCGCCGCCTCGGGGGGCGGCGGCGGGGGCGGCACCTCCGCGGGCAGCGCCGGCACCTCCGGCGGCAGCACCGTGATGTCGGGGAGCACCGTGGCGTCCGGCGGCGCCATCGACGCCCAGCCGAGCCGCGCCGCCGGGTCCAGCAGCGCCTGGTACGGGCCCACGGCGTCCTTGCCGATGCGCCGCAGCGCGGCCCAGACCGTGACCTGGTTCGCGGACAGCACCGGCATCCGCAGCTCCGCCTCCAGCTGCGGGATGACGTCGTACGTGGGGAGGTTGGTGCAGCTGATGAAGAGCGCGTCCGGCGAGCCGTGCGCGACGGCCAGCCGGGCCATCTCGACGACCTGCCGGTAGGGCACCCGCCAGATCTGCCGGGTCAGCCCGAGGCTGGCCCGCCCGGTGACCTCGACGCCGCCCTCTTCGAGGAACTCCTCCAGGGCTCCCGTGACGGAGGGTGTGTAGGGCGTGACGATGGCGGCACGGCGGGCGCCGATCTCGTTCAGCGCCATCAGCATGGCCCCGGACGTCGTCAGCGCCGGCACCGCGGCGGCCGACGACATGGCGGCGGTCATGGCATGCTCGCCCATGGGCCCGTCGGCGAAGCTGCCGGACGCGCACGCGTAGGCGATGACCTCGGGCGAGACGGCGGTGAGCGCCTGGACCGCCTCGCGCAGGGTCTGGTGTTCACTCACGAGCCTGGCCAGGTCGAGGCTGACCTCGACGGGGACGTAGGGAGTGCGCGTCAGATGCAGGGACACATCGTCGGGCACCCAGCGCCATAGTTCGCGGTCGAGCGCGAAGTCAAAAGGGGCTACGACACCCACACCACGCTGTGGCTGTGGTCCGCCCAGAAAAGAGACGTCCATGAGGATGCCCCGTTCGTACGGAGGGCTGGGGGAAGGTAGAACATCTGGAACAGCCGGTGAGCGACCGGGACGCAGTGACAGATGCGGTTATTGACGAAGGTAGAGGCACACCCCTAGCGTGGTCAATCCTCGCATCTCCGACGTTTTTCCGCCTTCTCTTTCAGGCTACATCCGGTACTGCCTCCGGTACTGGAGACCATTGCAGCAGTGCCTCATTGCGGGACGGTTTCCTTCCTATGTCCGATATCCGCGTGCTCGTCCTCGATGACGATCCGCCGCCCGACCTGGAGCGACTCCGGGGGCGGGCCCAAGTGGTCACCACGCACGAGGACCGGCTCGCCGAGCTGCTGCCCTCCGCCGACGTGGTGCTGGTGTGGGACTTCGCCTCGCACGCGGTGCGCCGGGCCTGGCCGGGCCGCGGCCGGCGGCCGGGGTGGGTGCACACCCCCAGCGCGGGGGTGGACCACGTGCTCTCCCCCGAGTTCGCCGCCTCGGACACGGTGCTGACCAACGCCCGCGGGGTCTTCGACCGGCCCATCGCTGAGTACGTCGCCGGGCTGGTGCTGGCCCTGGCCAAGGACTTCCCCGGCACCTGGGAGCGGCAGCGGCAGCACCGCTGGCAGCACCGCGAGACGCTGCGGCTGGCCGGCACCCGGGCCGTGGTGGTCGGGGCGGGGCCCATCGGCCGGGCCGTCGCGGACACGCTCGGGTGCCTTGAGGTGCGTACGGAACTGGTGGGCAGGACCGCGCGCGCGGGCGTGCGCGGGCAGGAGGAGCTGCCGGCGCTGCTGGCGCAGGCCGACT
Source organism: Streptomyces synnematoformans (assembly GCF_039531005.1). Classification (NCBI taxonomy): domain Bacteria; kingdom Bacillati; phylum Actinomycetota; class Actinomycetes; order Kitasatosporales; family Streptomycetaceae; genus Streptomyces; species Streptomyces synnematoformans. The sequence goes on along the minus strand of NZ_BAAAPF010000205.1, from coordinate 9,397 downwards.
GGGTGGTGTGCGCGGCGCCGCTGACGCCCCAGACCCGCGGGATGTTCGGCCGGGAGGCGTTCGCGGCGATGCCGGACCGGGCCCGGTTCATCAACGTCGGCCGCGGCCCGTTGGTCGACACGGCGGCGCTGGTCGCGGCGCTGGAGCAGCGGGAGATCGCGGCGGCGGCGCTGGACGTCTTCGAGACCGAGCCGCTGCCGCCCGACGACCCGCTGTGGCAGGTGCCGGGCCTGTTCGTCTCGCCGCACATGAGCGGCGACACGGTGGGCTGGCGCGGGGCGCTGGCGGACCAGTTCGTGGAGCTGTTCGACCTGTGGGAGGCGGGCCGGCCGCTCTTCAACATCGTGGACAAGCAACTGGGGTACGTACGGTGACGGGACCGGCGGCACGGACGCCGGCCGGGCCGGCGGCACCGGCGCCGGAGGGTACGCGGGAGCGAGGAGGCGGGATGGCGGGGAGCACGGATCCGGCGGATCTCACGGCGGTGGAGCTGCTGCGCGGCTACCGCTCCGGCGAGCTGTCGCCCGTCGAGGCCGCCCGCGCGGTGCTCGCGCGGGCGGCCCGGGCGCAGGAGCTGACCAACGCCTTCGTCACCCTCGACGGGGTGCGGGACGCGGCGCTCGCCCGCGCGGAGGCGTCCGCGCGCCGCTGGCAGCGCGGCGAGCCCGCCGGGCTGCTCGACGGCGTGCCGGTGACCGTCAAGGACATGATCCTGCAGCGCGGCACCCCGACGCTGCGCGGCTCCCGGCTCGTCGACCCGGACCGCGAGTGGGACGAGGACGCCCCCTCGGTGGCGCGGCTGCGGGAGCACGGCGCGGTGTTCCTCGGCAAGACCACGACGCCGGAGTTCGGCTGGAAGGGCACCACGGACAGCCCGCTGAGCGGGGTGACCGCCAACCCGTACGACGCGGGCCGCACGGCCGGCGGCTCCAGCGGCGGCAGCGCCGCGGCGGTGGCGCTGGGCGCGGGGCCGCTGAGCCTGGGCACGGACGGCGGCGGCTCGGTGCGGATCCCGGCGTCGTTCTGCGGGATCGTCGCGCTGAAGGCCACGTACGGGCGGGTGCCGCTGTATCCGGCGAGCCCGTTCGGCACGCTGGCGCACGTCGGGCCGATGACGCGGGACGTCCGGGACACCGCGCTGCTGATGGACGTGGTCAGCGGCGCGGACCCGCGGGACTGGTCGCAGCTGGGCCCGCCGCCCGGCGGCTTCGTCGACGCCCTCGACGGCGCCGCGGAGGGCGTGCGCGGGCTGCGGGTGGCGTACAGCGCGTCCTTCGGCGGCCAGGTGCGCGTCGACCCGCAGGTGGCCCGCGTGGTCCGGGGCGCGGTGGAGCGGCTGTCGGACCTGGGCGCGTACGTGGAGGAGGCCGACCCGCGGCTGTGCGACGGGCTCGCCGCGTGCCAGGAGGCCTTCCACACGCTGTGGTTCAGCGGCGCCGCGCGGGTGGTGCAGCCGCACGGGCCGCAGGCGCGGGAGCTGCTGGACCCGGGGCTGCGGGAGATCGTGGCGCTGGGCGAGCGGTACAGCGCGCTGGACTACCTGGCCGCGGTGGACGTGCGGATGGCGCTCGGGCAGGCGATGGGGCGCTTCCACCAGACGTACGACGTGCTGGTCACGCCGACCGTGCCGATCACGGCCTTCGAGACGGGGGCGGAGGTGCCGAAGGACTCCGGCCACACCCGGTGGACCGGGTGGACCCCGTTCACGTACCCCTTCAACCTCACCCAGCAGCCGGCCGTCAGCCTGCCCTGCGGGGTGGACGGGGCGGGGCTGCCGGTGGGGGTGCAGCTCGTCGCGGCGCGGCACCGGGACGCGCTGGTGCTGCGCACGGCGCAGGCGATGTACGAGTCGGGGATCGCCGACGGCGTCCGGCCGCCGGCCCCGGCCGCCGGCTGAACCGACCCGCCACGGGTGACGGGGCCGCCCGCCCGGGCGGCCCCGTGTCCCGGCGGACGCGGCCGGCGTCAGAGCCGGCGGAAGTTCAGCGTCTCGCCCAGCGCGCCGGCGCGCCACAGGTCCTGGCAGGCGGCCGCCATCTCGTCCAGCCCTTCGACCACCGAGCCCCAGACGATGCCGGGGACCCAGCCGCTGTCGCCGTTGATGAGCAGGTTGTTCCGCTCGTAGAACAGCGCGAGGTCGACGACGCTCGTCCGGCCCTGGTGCTTGGCCTCGGCCTCGTAGCCGTAGCTGGCGGTGCCGAGGACGGTGTCGGTGAAGCTGAAGTAGCACAGGTCCCCGGGGATGGGGGTGACCGTCGGGTTCTCCAGCGGCGGCTCGGCGGCCGCGAACGCGGGAAGCAGGGTGTAGATCTCGTTGCGGGCGTACTTCGCGTGGTAGACGTCGCCGCCGAGCGGGAGCGCATCCCACACCGCGGCACAGGTCACGGGGGCTCTGTCGTCGAGTAGCTGCGCTGTGCAGCGGACGTCCCGTTTGGCCAGAGAGACCTCGACAAATCGCGCGGGCATACACCACTCCCTCGTTCGGTGTATCCCACGATAACGGGAGGATCACCGGCTGGAACCGACCCGCATAACTTCGGCGGGGGCGGGTAGCCGCGCGCCCATGGTTCTACGTGGTGAGAACGAGACGAGAAGCGGGCCGGGCGGGCTGAGGCGCCGCTCACTGCTCGCATCAGCCGCCGCCGTCGGCGCGGCCGGGGCGATCGGCGGCGCCGCCGGTTGCAGCCGGACGGCCGAGGCGGACGGCAGCGTCGAAGGGGGTGACCTGCTCGAAAAGCTGCGAGACCGCGGCGTCGTCAAGGTCGGCATCGCCGGCGAGGTGCCCTTCGGCTATATCAACGAGGACGGTGACGCCGTCGGCGAGGCGCCCGCCATCGCCGAGGTGATCTTCAAGCGACTGGGGATCGACAAGATCGAGCCGGTGCCGGTGGAGTTCGGGGCGCTGATCCCGGGCCTGAAGGTGCAGTTGTTCGACGTCGTGTCCGCGGGAATGTACATCAACCCGGACAGATGTGCCCAGGTCCTCTTTTCCGACCCCGACTATCTGATGCTGGACGCCTTCATCGTCAAGAAGGGCAACCCGCACAACATCCGGGATTACAAGGACATCGCCGAGAAGGGCCTGAAGCTGGCGAGCGGCACCGCGTACGCCGAGATCGACTACGCCAAGGCCAACGGCGTGAAGGAGGTCCTGGTCCTGCCGGACCAGGTGGCGGGCCTGGAGGCGGTCGAGCAGGGCCGCGTGGACGCCTTCGCCGGCACCAGCGTCACCGTCACCAACGCGGTCAAGGGCTCCAAGCGGGCCGAGGGGTCCGAGCCCTTCCAGCCGGTCGTCGACGGCGAGCCCGCCTACGGCGCCGGCGGCTTCGCCTTCCGGCTGTCGGAGAAGAACCTGCGCGACGCCTTCAACGAGGAGCTGCACAAGCTCAAGGAGAGCGGTGAGCTGCTCCGTCTCGTCAAACCCTTCGGCTTCACCGAAGAGGAGATGACGGACATGACGGCGAAGGAGCTGTGCGGCTGATGATGAGCTGGGAGTTCTTCCGGGAGTGGTTCCTCCCGGGCATCTGGGTCACGATCCAGGTGCTCGTCTACAGCACGGTGCTGGCCGCCATCGTGGCGTTCACCATCGGCACGCTGCGGACCTCGCGGTTCTGGATCGTGCGCTTCCTCGCCGGCACGTACTTCGAGATCTTCCGCGGCATGTCCGCGCTGATCTTCATGTTCTGGATGGCGTTCGCGGTGCCGCTGATGCTCGGCTGGCAGTTCGTGCCGCTGTGGTCCGGCACGCTGGCGCTCGGCATGACCTACGGCGCGTACGGCTCCGAGATCGTGCGCGGCGCGCTGGCGGCGGTGCCCGCGGCGCAGCGGGAGGCCGGCATCGCGCTCAGCTTCACCCGCATGCAGCGGCTGCGCCGCATCGAGGTTCCGCAGGCGTGGCCGGAGATGATCCCGCCGTTCAACAACCTGCTGATCGAACTGATGAAAGGCACGGCGCTGGTGTCGGTCATCGCCGTCGCCGACATGACGTTCGCCGGAAACCTGCTGCGGCTGGCGACGAACGAGAGCGCGCCGATCTACACGCTGCTGCTGGTGCTCTACTTCCTTCTCGCGTTCATCCTCACCCGCCTCATGCGGATGCTGGAGCGCCGGGCCAAAGCGGGGGTGGGCCGGGCTCCGGAGAAGAAGAACGGCATCCTCACCCGTAAGCTCTCCGGCCGCGGCGAGTCCGCGCAGGCGAGCGCCCAGACCGCCGGAGGTGTCGGATGACGTTCGACTGGGATGTCGTCGACGAGTTCATGCCGCGGTTCTGGGACGGTGTACTCGTCACCCTCCAGGCCCTGGCGCTCGGCACGCTGATCGCCTTCTCCCTCGGCCTCGTCTGGGCCATGGCGCAGCGCTCGCCGCAGCCGTGGGTCCGCTTGCCGGTGATCTGGGTCACCGAGTTCATCCGGAACACCCCGCTGCTGGTGCAGCTGTTCTTCCTGTTCTACGTGGTCCCCGAGGTGGGCCCGTCCATGTCCCCGCTCACCACCGGCATCGTCGGCCTGGGCCTGCACTACTCCACGTACACCGCCGAGGTGTACCGCGCGGGCATCGACGGCGTGCCGGTCGGCCAGTGGGAGGCGTCGAAGGCGCTCAGCCTGTCGCGCGGCCGGACCTGGACGTCCGTGATCCTCCCGCAGGCCATCCGCCGGGTGGTGCCCGCGCTGGGCAACTACGTGGTCGCGATGCTCAAGGACTCGCCGATGATCGCGGTCATCGGCGCGCTGGACATGCTCGGCGAGGCCCGGCAGTTCAGCAACGAGACCTTCACCACCGAGGCCATCACCGTCGTGGGCGTGGCGTTCATCGTGATCGCCTACCCCGCTTCCCTTCTGATCCGAGCCCTGGAGCGTCGTCTTGTCAACAACACCTGACTCCACCACCGATAAGAACCCGCCCGTCGACGGCAGCCAGCTGATCCGCTTCGACAACGTGACCAAGCGGTTCGGCGACAACGTCGTCCTCGACGACCTGTGCTTCGACGTGTCGTCCGGCAAGCACGTGACGCTCATCGGGCCCTCCGGTTCGGGCAAGACCACGATCCTGCGGCTGCTGATGACCCTGGTGGAGCCGGACAGCGGCACCGTCAAGGTCAGCGGCGACTACCTCTTCCACGAGGAGCGGAACGGCAAGCTGGAGCCCGCCGGCGAGAGCCACATCCGCGAGGTGCGCAAGAACATCGGGATGGTGTTCCAGCAGTTCAACCTCTTCCCGAACATGAAGGTGATCCGGAACATCACCGAGGCCCCGGTGCACGTGCTGGGGCTGTCCAAGGAGGAGGCGGAGTCCCGGGCGCGGGAGCTGCTGGAGCTGGTGGGGCTCACCGAGCACATCGACAAGTACCCGAGTCAGCTCTCCGGCGGCCAGCAGCAGCGCGTGGCGATCGCCCGCGCGCTGGCGATGCGGCCGCAGATACTGCTGCTGGACGAGGTCACCTCGGCGCTGGACCCGGAGTTGGTGGCCGGTGTGCTGGACCTGCTGCGGGACATCGCGCAGACCACGGACATCACCATGCTGTGCGTCACCCACGAGATGAACTTCGCGCGCGACATCTCCGACGACGTGCTGATGTTCGACGCCGGAAAGATCATCGAGTCCGGTCCGCCGGAGAAGATCTTCAGCGAGCCGGAGCACGAGCGGACGCAGCAGTTCCTCAACGCGATCCTCTGACGTCGCGGCCGACGCCGTACACCGGCGCCGGCCGACTCGTGCGGGCGCCCTCCGGCGACGGAGGGCGCCCGCCGGCGTGTGGAGGTGCCCGCGCCCGCGCGGAGGCCGCCCGGGCACACGCGTGCGGCGGGAGGGATTCGAACCCTCAAGCCCGGTCAGGGGCCACAGATCCTAAGTCTGCTGCGTCAGCCATTGCGCCACCGCCGCTCGTCCGGAATGGTACCCGGCCCCGGATCACGGCCCGGTGACCGCGGGCCGGCCCCCGGGCCCGGCCGCCGGAACGCGGGTGCGGGGCGGCGCGGCGGCGTCGTAGGGTGCGGCCATGCGCACCGAACGGCTGGCCGACGACGCGTGGGCGCTCCTCGCCGGCGGGCGGCGCGCCGGGCTGGGGCTCGCCGGGGCGCCGGGGGCGGGGAAGTCGACGCTGGCCCGCGCGCTCGTCGAGGCGCTCCGCGCGCCGCACGTCGCCGGCGCCGCCGCGTACGTGCCGCTCGACGGCTTCCATCTCGCAGGCGCCCAGCTGGACCGGCTCGGCCTGCGCGACCGCAAGGGCTCGGAGCCCAGCTTCGACGCCGCCGGCTACGCCGCCCTGCTGCACCGGCTGGTGGCGGAGCCCGGCGCGGAGGTGTACGTGCCGGACTTCGACCGGGCGCTGGACGAGCCCGTCGCCGCCCGGCACCGCGTCGCGCCGGGCACCCGGCTGATCGTCACCGAGGGCAACTACCTCGCCTGCGACCTGCCGGGCTGGCGCACCGCGCGGGAGCTGATGGCGCAGGTCTGGTACGTGGACGCCCCGGACGCGGTGCGCGACGCGCGGCTGATGGAGCGGCACGTGGGCTTCGGCCGCACGGCGGCCGCGTCCCGCGCGTGGATAGACGCGAACGACGCGCCCAACGCGGAGCTGGTGAAGGCGTCGCGGGAGCGGTGCGAGCGGGTGGTGGGCGGCGTCGAGGCCGGGGGCGTCGTCGAGGCCGAGGCAGGGGACGGCGTCGAGGCCGGGCCAGGGGACGTCGTCGTCGTCAGCGGGCCGCCCGGCGCCGGCAAGACCACCGTCGCCCGGCTGCTCGCCGCGGAGTCCCCGCTCAGCGTCCACCTCCACACCGACGACTTCTGGGCCTTCATCGCCCGCGGCGCCGTCGCGCCCTACCTGCCCGCCGCACAGCGCCAGAACGAGGTCGTCGTCGCCGTCGCCGCCGGTGCCGCCGCCCGCTACGCCGCCGGCGGCTACCGCGTCGTGCTCGACGGCGTCGTCGGCCCCTGGTTCGTCGACGCCTACCGCGCGGCCGCCCGCGCCGCCGGCGTCCCCCTGCACTACGTCGTCCTCCGCCCCGACGAGCCGACCACCCTGGCCCGCGCCACCGCCCGCACCGGCCCCGACGCGCTGACCGACCCCGGGCCGGTGCGGGCGATGCACCGGGAGTTCGCCGACCTCGGAGCGTACGAGCCGCACGCGCTGGACACCGGCGGCCAGCCGCCGGACGCGACCACCGCGGCCGTACGCGACGCCGTCGCGGCCGGGACGTACCGGCTCGACTAGCGGGAACGCGGCCCGCGCACACGCGGGGAGCCCGGGCCGACCGGCCCGGGCTCCCCGGTACGTACGCCGCCAGGGACTCGAACCCCGGACCCGCTGATTAAGAGTCAGCTGCTCTAACCAACTGAGCTAGCGGCGCATGCCGTCTCAGACGACGCCGTCCAGCATACCGCGCCCCCTCGGGTGCTCAGGCACCGTCGCCGAGCCGCACGACCCGGCCCTCCGCCGCCGAGCGGCGGGCCGCCTCCAGCACCCGCAGCGTCGCCGCGGCCTCGGCGGCGGTGACGGGCGGCGGCGTACCGGTGCGCAGGGCCTCGGCGATGCCGGCGTAGTACGCGGGGTAGTCGCCGGGGAGGCTGGGGACCGGCTCGCCGCCGCCGGTGAGCGGGGACTCCCCGGCGCCCAGCCGGCCCCAGGCGACCTCGGGCTCCGCGCCCCAGAGCGCGTCGGCCCCGGTCCCGCTGCCGTCGCCCGGGCGCCGGCCCGCGCGCAGCGCCGCCTCCTGCGGGTCGAGCCCGTACTTCACGTACCCCGCGCGGCTGCCCAGCACCCGGAAGCGCGGCCCGAGCTGCGGGGCCATCGCGGTCATCCACAGGTGCGTGCGGACGCCCCCGGCGTGCACCAGCGCGACGAAGTTGTCGTCATCCACCTCCGAGCCCGCCCGCCGGGCGTCGGACTCGGCGTAGACGGAGGTCACCGGGCCGAAGAGGGTCAGCGCCTGGTCGACGAGGTGACTGCCCAGGTCGTACAGCAGCCCGCCGACGTCCGCCGGGTCGGCGGAGTCGCGCCAGCCGCCGCGCAGCACGGGGCGCCAGCGCTCGAAGCGGGACTCGAAGCGGTGGACGTCGCCGAGCGCGCCGTCGGCGATCAGCGCGCGCAGCGTACGGAAGTCGCTGTCCCAGCGGCGGTTGTGGAAGGCGGAGAGCAGCAGCCCGCGGGCGTCGGCGAGGGCCGCCAGCTCGTCGGCCTCGGCGGCGGTGGCGGCCAGCGGCTTGTCCACGACGACGGGCAGCCCGGCCTCCAGCGCGGCGGTCGCCAGCGGCACGTGGGTGCGGTTGGGCGACGCGACGACGGCGAGGTCGAGGCGGTCGGCGCGGGCCAGGAGGTCGTCGGCGGCGGCGACGGGGGTCGCGTCCGGGTACGCGGCGCGGACCTGCTCCTGCCGCTCGGGGGACGCGGTGACGACCGTGTCGAGGACGAGGCCGTCGGTGGCCGAGACGAGCGGGGCGTGGAAGACGGAGCCGGCGAGTCCGTAACCGAAGAGGCCGACGCGCAGGGGGGTGCCAGGGGTGCCATCCATGGCCGTCACTCAACCACACGGCCCGCGCAGGACCGGTCGCGGGCGGGGGTTCCCCCGCGGGGGCCGGCGGGGCGTTCCCGCGGGCGCTACGGCGAGGCGTTCCGTACGGGCCGGGGGGTGCCTCGGACGGGGGGTGTGGGGGCGTGTGTTGAGCCGTTCGGAGTCGCCCGGCCGGTCGCCGGCACGGGGCCGTGACACGGTCGCGGTCATGGGACCGCGCTCCGTACTCGCCCTCACGGCCGCCGCCGCGGCCCTCCTCCTCTCCCCCGCGCCGGTGGCCGCCGCGCCGCACGCGGCCGCGCCAGCGCCGCGCTGCGGCGACTCCGGGGCCGGGGGCTTCCCCGTGCGGACGGCGCTGCGCGGCGAAGGCGCCGCGCTCCGCGCCGGGGGCGCCCGGCACCCTCTGGCGCTGCAGCTGCACAACGTCTCGGACCGGCCCTGCCGCGGGGTGCACCCGGTGGCCGTGTTCAGCCGCGAGGACGGCGCCCGGCTCCGGCCGGGCGACGTCCGGCTGCAGTTCTACGACGCGGCGGCGCGGCGCTGGCGGCCGGTGGTGTTCGAGCGGACCGGCGCGGGCGAGAGCGCCGGGGTGTTCGCACAGGGCTTCCGCGGCTTCGCGCTGCCGGCGGGCGGCAGCCGGGAGGTGCCGCTGCGGATGGCCTTCGCCGCGGGCGCCCCCGCGGGGCGGGTGACGGTGAACGTGACCGCCGTGCAGCGCCGCGGGGACGACGGCGAGTGGGTGGGGCAGTCGAAGGACTACGAGGTCGGCGTCGAGGAGGGGGGTCGGTGCTGCGGCGGGACGACGGAACCGGGGGACCCGGCGGAGCGCCCCGCGGCGCCGCCTGCCACGCCGCCGCGCGAGGGGGCGGCACCGGAACGGCCGCGAAGTC
>NZ_BAAAPF010000204.1:0-13388 GCF_039531005.1 Streptomyces synnematoformans | reverse complement strand
CCCCCCGCGGGGGCCCCCGCCTCCACCGCGATCCGCGTCGGAGGCCCCGCCGCGGCCCGCGCCGGAGGCGCCTTGCCGGCCGCCAGGGCGGCGCGTACCCGCCGGCCCAGCGGCGTCAGCCTCCGCGGCCGCGTCCAGCGCGACGCCGCCCGGCGGAGGGCCTCGTACAGGCCGCCGGGGAAGCGGCCCAGCAGCACCGCCAGGACGCCGATGACCGCCGCCGCCATCCCGCCGCGGGTGCCCGCGTCCAACCCCACCAGCAGCGCCGACGCCAGCAGCGCGCCCAGCATGCTGTCCGCGCCTACGACGACCACCGCCGCGAACCACAGCAGTCCCCGCACCGGGTCGAAGGCGTGCGGGTCGAACGCCCGCGCGCCCATGGCCAGCATGCCCCCGCCCAGCGCCGCGAGCGCCGCGCGCGCCGCGAACGCGGCGACCTTCAGCGACGGCACCGGCACCCCCGCCGCCGCGGCGCCGGCCTCGTGGTCCCGCATCGCCGCCAGCGCCCGCCCCGCGCGGCCCCGGCGCAGCGCCCACGCCGCGGCCACCGCGCCGGCGAGCAGCAGCAGTTCGAGTACGTAGAACGCCCGGTCGCCGGTGAAACCGGCGGGCCGCCCCAGCGTCAGCCCCGACGTCGCGTACGGCTGCGCGAAGACGAAGCGGCTCACCGCCACCCCCACCGCCAGCGTCACCAGCGCCAGCGCCAGGCCCTGCCGCCGGATCGCCGGGTACCCCGTGAGCAGCCCCAGCGGGGCCACCAGCAGCACCGCGACGCCGAGCGCCACCAGTTCCGGCAGCGCCGGCAGCCCCGGGAACCGCCCCGCCGCGAGCAGCGCCGTGAACAGCGCCCCGAGCCCCGCGTACGCCGCCTGCCCCAGCGAGACCTGGCCGCCGCGCCCCGTGACGACCACCAGCGACAGCAGCACCACCGCCAGCGCCGGCACCTGGACCGACGTGGTCAGGTCGGAGCCCGCGAAGCCCAAAGGCAACAGGAACAGCACCCCGGCGACCAGCCACGCCCGGCCGTCGCCGGCGGCCGTGTCCAGCGTGTCGGCCGGCGCCCGCAGGAAGCCGTCGCCGCCGCCGGACCAGACCCCGATCCGGGGCAGGGCGAGCGCCGCCACCAGCAGCAGCACCGCGAAGAGGTTCGCACCCAGCGCCTGCACCACCTCCTCGCCCCGCCCTCCGGGGTGCAGCCGGGTCAGCTGCGCCTGCGCCACGCCGACCGCCAGCGCCACCGCCACGACGGCCGGCAGGCTCCGCAGCCCGGCCGCGACCGCGACCCCGATGACGGCCAGCACCAGCAGCGGCAGCCCGTACGGGTCGAGGCGGTACTCCGGCGCCAGCAGCACACCTGTGACGCCCGCGGTGAACGTGCCGAACGCCCAGCCGGCGTCGGCGACCCGGTCCGCGTCGATGCCGCTGAGCGCGGCGAGCCGGCGGTTGTCGACGACCGCGCGCAGCTCGCGCCCGAACCGGGTCCACCGGGTGACCGCCGCGACCGCGGCGGCCAGCGCCACCGCCGTGCCGAGCTGCACCCACGGGTCGGACGGCAGCAGTTCGGGTGCGTCCGTCCGCGCCCCCGTACCCCAGAGCAGGCCCGCCGCGCCCATCAGCAGCACGAACACCCCGAGCGAGGCCACCAGCGCCTGCGCGCCGCCCGCGCCCGCCCCGCCGGACCGCAGCACCGACAGCGGCCGGAAGACGAACCGCCCCGTCAGCAGCCCGATGCCGGGGGCGACGACGAGCAGGCTGACGGCGGCCGCCGCCCACAGCGGCCAGTTCCAGCCGACGGCGAGCTGGCGCATGACGTACGCGGTGAACATCGCGACCGCGCCGTGCGCCAGGTTGAGCACCCCGGTGGCGCGGTAGGTGACGACGACGCCGATGCCGGTGAGCGCGGCGGCGGCGCCCACCGCGAGCCCGGCCAGGGTCAGTTCGTACGTGAGCGACACCTCACGCCTCCGGCGCGGCGTCCGGCGGTCCGGGGCCCGGCCCGGCGAGTGCGGGCGGCTCGCAGACCGGGCACGGCGCCAACGGCCCGTCCCCGTCCGGGACGTCGGCCGCGACGGGTGCCGCGCCGGGTTTGCCGCCGACGAGGGGGCAGCCCGGACGGTGGTAGAGCGTCCCGCCGGGCACCGCCAGGTACGGGGCGTCCCCGCCGCCCTCCGCCGCCGGCCGGGGGCCCGGGGCCGGACCGGCCGGGGCGCCCGGCCCCTCGCCCTGCCCGTCCCCGTCCGCCGCGACCAGCAGCCCGTACAACTCCTCCACCCGCGCGGCCGCAAGCCCCTGGTCGCCGCGCGACAGCAGCACCGCCCCGGCGACGATCAGCGCCGCCCCGGGGATCGTGCAGGACGCCAGGTACGGGATCTGCCGCTCGGCGAACCGCTCGCCGGACACGCCGTACCAGCCGACGGCGCACAGCACGGCCCCGGCGGCGAGGGCGGCCCAGCCGCCCCACTGCAGGGCGGCGGCCTTCAGCGAGTGCCCGCGCGCCGGGCCGGTCTGCCGCATTCTGCCCCCTGTGCATGTCAGCCGCTTGGGATGCACTATGCCGTGTGTGGTGGTACTACGCAGTAGTACGACCGCGGATCGGCGGGACACTCGACGCATGACGACGTTCAGGGGTGAGGACCGATGACCCGAGGAGCACGCACGCGGAGCGCCGCGTGGCTGGCCGCCGCGGTACTGCTCACGGGGCTGGGCGCGGCCGGCTGCGGGGACGATGGCGGCGGCGCGGACACGCCGGACAAGACGCCGAGCGCGCCGGCCGCGGAGAGCAGCCCCGCCGCGGAGGAAAGCGACGGCGCGGACGGCGGCGACGGCAATGCCGGTGCGCAACCGGACGACCCGGCCGCGGCGGAGAAGGAGATCAGGGAGAACTGGACGACGTTCTTCGCGCCGGACTCCGACGCCGACGCGAAGCTGGCGGTGCTGGAGGACGGCGAGGCCATGCGGCCGCTGCTGACCGCCTTCTCCGACGACGAGCGCTGGAAGCAGGTCGGCGCCGAGGTCACGGAGGTGGAGTTCGACTCGGCCGAGCAGGCGGACGTGACGTACGACATCGCGCTCCAGGGCGAGACGGTCGTGGACGACGCCACGGGCGTCTCGGTGCTGCAGGACGGCACCTGGAAGGTGTCGAAGAAGGCCATCTGCACCCTCGTCGAGTTGAGCGAGTCGACGGGCCCCGGGTGCTGAGATGAGCCGGCCCGCGGGTGCCGCGCTGGCGGCGGCGGTGCTGGTGCTGCTGGCCGCCGCCTGCGGCAGCCGGGTGCCCGAGAGCGAGTTCGCCGCGCGGCGCGCCTTGCCCGAGGGGGTCCCGACCGGCGGCGCCGCGCCCTCGGGCGAGGCGCGCGGGGAGCCGGTCAGGGTCGGCGTCATCGCCAGCGAGACGAGCCCGGTGGGCGACGCGTTCGGCGGACCGCAGGCCGGCGCGCAGGCGTACTTCGCGGCGCTGAACGCCCGCGGCGGCGTGGCCGGCCGCCCCGTCGAGGTCGTCACCTGCGACGACGGCGGCAGCGGCCTCGGCAACAGCGACTGCGTGCGCGAGCTGGTGCTGAAGGAGAAGGTGTTCGCGCTCGTCGCCACCACCTCGCTGAACTACGCCGGGGCCGCGCAGGTCAGCGAGGCCGGCGTGCCGGACATCGGCGGCCAGCCGATCGGGGCCGCGTACGAGACGTACCCGCACCTCTACGGCATCTACGGCAGCCGTGCCCCGCGCACCGGCGGCGCGGCGGGCTGGGACGGTGACCTGTACGGCGGCACCGAGGTCTACCGCTACTTCAAGCGCGAGCACGGCGCCCGCACCGCCGCCGTCGTCTCGTACAACCAGGCGGCCTCGGCCTCGTACGCCCGCAGCATGACCGGCGGGCTGCGGGCCGAGGGCTACGACGTCGTCACCGAGCAGGTCGACTTCTCGCTGCCGAACTTCGACGCGGTCGCGGCCGACCTGCGCGCCCGCGGCGTCGACCTCGTCTTCGACGCCGTCGACACGGCCGGCAACGCCAAGCTGTGCCGGGCGCTCGACGAGGCCGGCGTGGAGCTGACCGCGAAGGTCACCAACGTGCAGAACTGGAACTCCACCGTCCGGGAGGACTTCGCCGACGCCGGGCGCTGTCGCAACTCCCTCTGGGCCACCGGCTCCAGCCGCAACTACGAGGACGCCGGCCACCCGGCGGTCAGGGCGTTCCGGGAGGGCATGGACCGCTACGCCGAGACCGACACCCGCTCGCAGTGGCAGCTGGAGGGCTGGGCGGCGGCGATGTGGTTCGCGGACGCCGCGCAGTCGTGCGGCGCGGAGCTGACGCGGGCGTGCGTCGAGGACTTCATGGCGCGCGCCGAGCCGTACGACGCGGACGGGCTGCTGCTGCCCACCCGCTTCGAGCGGCTCCGCGAGCCGCCCGGGACCCGGCGCACGTGCGTGTCGGCGGCCCGCTGGCGGGACGGCGCGAACGGCGGCGCCGGCGGCTGGGTCAGCCAGGGCGAGATGACGGAGAACTGCTTCACGGTGCCGCAGCTGCCCTACCGGCCCTGACCGGCCGCGCGCCGCGCTCAGGGCTGCGGGTCGGGCACGTTCCGGCTGCTGTCCGGCTCCGGCTGCCCGTACGGTGCGGCGTACGGGTGGTGCAGGTCGAAGGCCGGCGACTCCGAGCGGATCCGCGGCAGGGTGGTGAAGTTGTGCCGGGGCGGCGGGCAGGAGGTGGCCCACTCCAGGGAGCGGCCGAAGCCCCACGGGTCGTCCACGTCGACCTGCTTGCCCTCCTTCGCCGTGACCCAGAGGTTGTACAGGAACGGCAGCGTGGAGATGCCGAGCAGGAAGGCGCCGACGGTGGAGATCGTGTTGAGTGTGGTGAAGCCGTCGGCGGCGAGGTAGTCCGCGTACCGCCGCGGCATGCCCTCGGCGCCCAGCCAGTGGTGGACGAGGAACGTGGCGTGGAAGCCGACGAAGAGGGTCCAGAAGTGGATCTTCCCGAGCCGCTCGTCCAGCAGCTTCCCGGTGAACTTCGGCCACCAGAAGTAGAAGCCCGCGAAGGTCGCGAACACGACCGTCCCGAAGACCACGTAGTGGAAGTGGCCGACGACGAAGTACGTGTCCGTGACGTGGAAGTCCAGCGGCGGCGAGGCCAGCAGCACGCCGGTCAGCCCGCCGAAGAGGAAGCTGACCAGGAACCCGATCGACCACAGCATCGGCGTCTCGAAGGACAGCGACCCGTTGATCATCGTGCCGATCCAGTTGAAGAACTTCACCCCGGTGGGCACCGCGATCAGGAACGACATGAGCGAGAAGAACGGCAGCAGCACCGCACCGGTGGCGAACATGTGGTGCGCCCAGACGACGACCGACAGGCCCGTGATGGCCGCGGTGGCGCCGACCAGCATCACGTAGCCGAAGATCGGCTTGCGGGAGAAGACCGGGATGATCTCGCTGACGATGCCGAAGAACGGCAGCGCGATGATGTACACCTCCGGATGGCCGAAGAACCAGAACAGGTGCTGCCACAGCAGCGCGCCGCCCACGGAGGCGTCGAAGACCGTCGAGCCCAGCTGCCGGTCCGACTCCAGCACCAGCAGCGCCGCCGCCAGCACCGGGAACGCCATCAGGATGAGGATCGAGGTGAACAGGGTGTTCCAGGTGAAGATCGGCAGCCGGAACATCGTCATGCCGGGCGCGCGCATCCCGACGATCGTGGTGAGGAAGTTGACCGCGCCCAGGATGGTGCCGAAGCCGGCCAGCGCCAGGCCCATGATCCACAGGTCCGCGCCCACGCCGGGGGAGTGGACCTCGCTGTTCAGCGGCGCGTACGCGAACCAGCCGAAGTCCGCGGGCCCGCTCGGCGTGAGGTAGCTGCTCACCACGATCAGCCCGCCGAAGAGGAACAGCCAGTACGACAGCATGTTCAGCCGCGGGAAGGCCACGTCGGGCGCGCCGATCTGCAGCGGCATGATCTCGTTGGCGAACCCGGCGAAGGTCGGCGTCGCGAAGAGCAGCAGCATGATCGTGCCGTGGATCGTGAACGCCTGGTTGAACTGCTCGTGGCTGATCAGCTGCATCCCCGGCCGGGCCAGCTCCGCCCGCATCAGCATCGCGAGCAGGCCGGCGAAGAGGAAGAAGACGAAGGAGGTGATCAGGTAGAGATGCCCGATCTTCTTGTGGTCCGTGGTCGTCAGCCAGTCCACGACCACGGAGCCGTGCCGCCGGATGCGCGGGGGAGCGGGTGCCGGTGCCTCCTGTGTCGTCCCCATCGCCCGTGCACCTTCCACTCGTCGGTTCCCGTGTGACGACGCCTCGTCCACGCCACGACGGTGCCACCGGTGTACGGATCCGGCACGCTACGCGCGTTACCCGGTGTGTCGCGGGGTCGCCCTGGACATTTATGCGGAGCTGACAACGGGCACCCGCCCGGGGGAAATCCGGTGAATTCCAGGGGGACCGCCGGGTAAACAGCAGGTGCCTTTCCGGGGTGCTTGAGTTGATTTCCGACAGCCCGTCAGGAAATGCTTATCGGACACCCGTACGGGCCCGCTTCCGGGCCGTTCCGCGGCGGGGAGGCGCTGTGACAGAAGTGTGACCCGCGGTGAACAGGGCCGGGACATCCCCGTGCGACCGGTCCTACCGCCGCCCCGACCAGGGGGCCTAGCGTGGGTCCCATGGCGACTCCACCGAACCTGCCGACCCCGTCCCCGAACCCCGACGACGCCCCCGAGGGCTACGTCGGCCTGGCCGCCGCCGACGCCGAGGAGCGGGCCAGGGGCCGCGGCTGGACCACGGTCCGCTCACTGCCCCCGGGGGCCATCATCACCATGGAGTTCATGGGCGGCCGGCTGAACTTCACCGTCCAGGACGGCCGGGTCACGCGCTGCTGGGTCGGATAGGAAGAGGGGACGGCCGGGCCGGCTTGTTCCCGGCGGCCGGGACTCAGCGGCCCGTACGGGCCTGCGTGCGGCCGCCGGGGCGGTCCGACTGCGGCGGGCGGCGGTGCCCGCCCGGGGTGGCCGGGGGGCGCTCGTGCCGCGCGGCGTGCGGGCCGAGGTGCGGCCAGGCGTCCGGGCGCGGGGGCGGGCCCGTGCCGGAGCTGACCCGGGCCATCTCCCGGGGCGGCTCGTTGCCGGTGCCGGCGGCGGGGCCGGTCGGCCGCTGCGAGACGATCGAGACCCGCGTGGCCAGCGGCGACAGCGAGGCCGGCGCGGACGGGTCGCCGGTCGGGCGGCCGCGCAGCCGGTCGCGGAGGTCCAGCAGCCACGCCTCGGCGTAGGCCATGCCGGGCTCGAACCAGGGCAGGGCCAGCAGCACGAGCAGGCCGGCGACCCAGCCGAGCAGCACGTCGCTGAGCCAGTGCGTACCGAGGTAGACGGTCGTGCTGCCGACGCCCAGCGCCACCATCGCGCAGGCCACGGAGGCGGTTCTGCGGGCCCGCGGGGTCGTCGCCAGATAGGCCACGACACCCCAGGTCACGACGGCGTTCGCGGTGTGACCCGAAGGAAATATATCGCCGCCGGCCCACATCTCGTTCGAGCCGATCTCGGTGGCGTAGTGCGGGCCGAGCCGGCCCATGCCGATCTTCGCGGCCCCGACCGTGACGTTCAGCAGGAGCAGCGAGCCGCCGAGCACGAGCAGCGGGCGCAGGGTGTGCTGCCGCCAGGCGCGCCAGCCCAGCCAGGCCAGCACGGCGACGGCGGTGGGGGCGCGCTGGCCGAGCACCACGAAGTAGTCCAGGAAGGCGTGGAACTCCGGCCACTGCTTGTACGGCCGGAAGAGCATCAGCTGCCAGTCGAGGTGCACCAGCCACGACGTGGTCACGACGGCCGCGACGATCGCCGCGTAGACGGCCAGCGACGACCAGAACAGCCACAGCCGGGTCCTGGTCATGCGCGGCTGCCGGCCGCGGTGCGGGGCCGGGCGCTCCGCCACCTTCGGACGCCTCTCTTCTGTATGCACGGAATCGACGCTACATCGCCGCGTGCTGCGGATTGACCAATCGGGCGGATCTGTAATGCCTATGTGATGTGGACTGCGTCGTCAACGGCACTTACCCCACCGCCTATTCGGGACTCTCGACTTCCGCTTTCTGGGAATATCTGAGTGCGGCCAATCGGTCAATTGTTTTTCGCGCTCCTCTGTTTATCGGAGATTCGCCGTGCCGTTGCGGGCCGTTCGCCTGGCGGTCAGCCGGTGGCCCCGGAGGTGTGACGGGCGTCACAACAGAGTCGCAAAGCTCTCAACATGTCACTTCCCGGCCCGGGAGCGGACAATCATCGCACGTCAGAGGACGCGATCGGACACGCGGAGAACAAGCTCCGCCGCGCCCGGTAGCGGCGCCGCCGCGCCCGGTGCGGCCGCGGCGGCGCCGACGGCGGACTCGCGTACGCTGTCGACTCGCGCGAGTCCGGGAGGTGCGCAGATGTCAGGGACGGCCACGACCGCGGCCCCGCCGCGGAACGTTCCCGGCGCGTACGGGGCCGGCGCGGGACGCTGGACCGTGCTGGCCGTCCTCTGCTCCAGCCTGCTGCTCGTCGCCCTCGACGCGACCGTGCTGCACGTCGCCGTCCCGGCGCTGACCGAGGACCTCAAGCCCAGCGCCGTCGACCTGTTGTGGATCGTCGACGCCTATCCCCTCGTCGCCGCCTCGCTGCTCATCCTCTTCGGCACCCTCGGCGACCGCGTGGGCCGCCGCCGCGTGCTGCTCCTCGGCTACGCGACCTTCGGCCTGGCCTCGGCGCTCGCCGCCGCGGCGAGCGACCCACACGTGCTGATCGCCGCCCGCGCGCTGCTCGGCGTCGGCGGCGCCATGATCATGCCGGCCACGCTGTCGATCCTGCGGCAGGTCTTCCCCGACCGCCGCGAGCGCGCCGCGGCCATCGGGCTGTGGAGCGCCACCGCCGCCGTCGGCGCGGCCATCGGGCCGCTGCTCGGCGGCTTCCTGCTGGAGCACTTCTGGTGGGGCTCGGTCTTCCTGGTCAACATCCCGCTCATGGTCGTCGCGGTGCCCGTGGGCCGCTGGCTGCTGCCGGAGTCCACCGCCGACGGGACCGGGCCCTGGGACGTCCTCGGTGCGCTGATCGCGGCCGCCGGCCTCTTCGGCGTCGTCCTCGCCCTCAAGCAGGCCGGCGCCGGCGACGGGCCGCTGCACCCGTCCGTCGTCGCACCGCTCGCCGCCGGCTGCGCCCTGCTCGTGCTCTTCGCACGCAGGCAGCGCCGCCGCCCCCACCCGCTCGTCGACTTCACCGTCGTCTCCCGCCGTTCCTTCGGCACCGCCGTCGGCTGCATCGTCCTCGCGCTGCTCGCCCTCGTGGGGCTGCAACTCGTCGCCGTGCAGTACATGCAGCTCGTCCTCGGCCTCAGCCCGCTGCAGACCGGGCTACGGCTCGTCCCGCTGACCGTCGCCGCCGTGGCCGCGGGGCTCGCGGGCTCCCGGATGCTCGCCCGGCTCGGCCCGCGCGCCATGGTCGCGCTCGGCTTCCTGCTCACCGCCGTCGCCGTCACCGGGCTGACCAGCCTGGGCGGGGAGGACCGGCCGCTGCTGCTCTGCGCGGGCTTCGTGCTGCTGGGGTACGGGCTGGAGACGATCATCTTCGGCGCGTACGAGTCGATGCTCAGCGAGGCCCCGGCGGAGCAGGCCGGCGGGGTCGCGGCCATCGGCGAGACCTCGTACCAACTCGGCGCCGGCATCGGCATAGCGCTGCTCGGCAGCGTCATGAACGCGGTCTACCGCCCCGCCCTGGGCACCGTGCCCGGGGTGCCGGCGAGCGCGAGCGACGCCGCCGGCAACTCGCTCGGCGAGGCGTACGAGACCGCCGGCGAGCTGGGCGGCGCGGCGGGGGCCACGCTGCGGGCCGCCGCGCGGGACGCGTTCGTCCAGGGCATGCACGTGACGCTGGCGGTCAGCGCCGGCCTGCTGCTGCTCGGCGCGGTCACCGCGCTGCTGCTGCCCCGGTCGATGGAGTGCGGGGCGCCGCCCGGTGACCCCGCTCGGCGTGCGGCGCGAGCGCGCCGCGCGCGGGCCCGTACGGCGTGTGCAAGACGTCACGCGGCGCGCGGGCAGGCTGGACGACGCCGATTACGCGCAAGTAGCGTCGGCCCGTGACCCCGATGGCCGGCCGGAGGACGACAGCCATGCCCGCAAGCAGTACGCCGCCGTTCAACCCCGCCGACCCGCTGGGAGTTGACGACCTCCTCAGCCCCGAGGACCTCGCCGTCCGCGACACCGTCCGCGGCTGGGCGGCCGACCGCGTGCTGCCGCACGTCGCCGGGTGGTACGAGCGCGGCGAGCTGCCCGGCGTCCGCGAACTCGCCCGTGAGCTGGGCGCCATGGGCGCGCTGGGCATGTCGCTGAGC
Organism: Streptomyces synnematoformans; assembly: GCF_039531005.1. NCBI lineage: Bacteria > Bacillati > Actinomycetota > Actinomycetes > Kitasatosporales > Streptomycetaceae > Streptomyces > Streptomyces synnematoformans. The sequence goes on along the minus strand of NZ_BAAAPF010000204.1, from coordinate 3,055 downwards.
GGTTACGGCTGCGCCGGGGCCTCCGCCGTGCAGTACGGCCTGGCCTGCCTGGAGCTGGAGGCCGCCGACTCCGGCATCCGGTCGCTGGTCTCGGTGCAGGGCTCGCTCGCGATGTACGCCATCCGGCGCTTCGGCTCCGAGGAGCAGAAGCGGCACTGGCTGCCGCGGATGGCGACCGGCGAGGTCATCGGCTGCTTCGGCCTCACCGAGCCGGACCACGGCTCCGACCCGGCCGGCATGCGGACGTACGCCAAGCGCGACGGCGCGGACTGGGTGCTGACCGGCCGCAAGATGTGGATCACCAACGGCTCGGTGGCCGGCGTCGCCGTCGTGTGGGCCCGTACCGACGAGGGCATCCGCGGCTTCGTCGTCCCCACCGACGCACCCGGCTTCTCCGCGCCCGAGATCAGCCACAAGTGGTCGCTGCGCGCCTCGGTCACCTCCGAGCTGGTCCTCGACGACGTGCGGCTGCCCGCCGACGCCGTGCTGCCGGAGGCCGCCGGGCTGGGCGGCCCGCTGAACTGCCTGACCCACGCGCGCTACGGGATCGTCTGGGGTGCCATGGGCGCGGCCCGGTCCTCCTTCGAGGCGGCGCTGGAGTACGCCCGTACCCGCGAGCAGTTCGGCAGGCCCATCGGCGGCTTCCAGCTCACCCAGGCCAAGCTGGCCGACATGGCCGTGGAGCTGCACAAGGGCGTGCTGCTCGCGCACCACCTGGGCGTCCGGATGGACGCCGGCACGCTGCGCCCGGAGCAGGTCAGCTTCGGCAAGCTCAACAACGTCCGCGAGGCCATCGCGATCTGCCGGACGGCGCGCACGATCCTGGGGGCGAACGGCATCTCCCTGGAGTACCCGGTGATGCGGCACGCCACGAACCTGGAGTCGGTGCTGACGTACGAGGGCACGGTGGAGATGCACCAGCTGGTGCTGGGCAAGGCCCTGACGGGGCTGGACGCGTTCCGGGGCTGAGCCCGCGGCCCAGCCCCGGTCCGTCGGCCGGCGCGGTCCCCGCGTCCCCCGCGTCAGCTCTGGTTGAAGAACCCGCCCTGCGTGGGGCGCGGCACCTCGCCGGGCACGATCGCGTACTCCGCGGGGGTCAGCAGGAACACCCGCGTCGCCACCCGCTCGATGGAGCCGCGCAGCCCGAAGGTCAGCCCCGCCGCGAAGTCGACGACGCGCTTGGCGTCGGCGGCGTCCAGCATCGTGAGGTTCACGATGACGGGGACGCCCTCGCGGAAGAGTTCGCCGATCCCGCGCGCGTCGCGGAACCCGTCCGGCGACACGGTGGCGATACGGCGCCCTTTCTCCTGGGCGACCTGGGACGCCACGCGCACGCGCGGGTCCGTCGTCCAGGCGGCGTCTCCCTGGGTCTCTGCGCTGTCGTCTTCGTACCCGTCGTAGTAGCGCTCGTCATCGTTGTCGTCGACGAGGCCGAGCCAGGCACTAGCCCTGCGTACCGATCCCATGACGCCTCCTCTCTCTGCCGCGGCGTGGGCTGTCCCCGGAGCGGTCCGGAGATGTCTGTCCGCTCACCTATGGTCATCCATGATGCGGATGATGTGCCAATCAGATAGAGGGCGCGCGCCGTGTTCGTGACAGTACTGGCACAGAAACGGCTGTCGATTCGTCAGAGTTCCCCCAGCACAGGGGGTCTGACGGGGTGACAGGAGATTCGTGCGGGGCCGGACGGGTGTTTCGGCCTCCGCTCGGGTGGTTCCCGTGCTGTTCGAGTGGTCGGGAGTCCGGCCGGGCCGGTCGGACGGGGGCGGCGGCTTGATTGCGCCACCATGTGCCGGTGCCTACTTGTGCACACCTGTCATCGTCTGAATACTCTCAGCAGCGCTTGTCAGGGGCACGACGAGAAGAGGGCCCGCACCCCCACGGAGGCGATCACCCGTTCCCGATCCCCTCCGGGCGAGCCCTTCCCTGTTTTCTCCGCCCCGTGGCTGCGCCTCACGGACCTGCCCGCCGGCGGGTCCCCGAGCACACTCGGAGGATTGAGTGAGGATCAAGCGCACACCCCCACTGAGCGGCACCAGGAAGCGACTCCCCCTCGTCGCGGCGCTGACCGCCGCCCTCGCCGGCGCCGCGCTCGCGGTACCCGCGTCGGGCGCGGCCCAGCCGCCGGAGGGCTTCAGCGCCGCCACCCTGGCCAGAGCCGACGACGCCGTGCTCGCCGCCGACGTCGGCGGCACCGCATGGGGCGTCGACGAGAAGTCCGGCACGCTCGTCGTGAGCATCGACGAGACCGTGACCCCGGCCGAGGTGGCCCGGATCAAGCGGACCGCGGGCGCCGACGCCGGCGCCCTTCGGATCGAGCACATGAAGGGCAAGCTCCAGCGCTACATCAACGGCGGCCAGGCGATCTACGCCTCCGGCTGGCGCTGCTCGCTCGGCTTCAACGTGCGCAGCGGCAGCACGTACTACTTCGTCACCGCCGGGCACTGCACCGACGGCGCGGGCACCTGGTGGAGCAACTCCGCGCGTACCAACACCATCGGCCCCACCGCGGGATCCAGCTTCCCGACGAACGACTACGGGCTGGTCCGCTACAGCAACTCCGGGCAGAGCCACCCCGGCACCGTGAACCTGTACAACGGCAGCAGCCAGGACATCACCCGCGCGGCCAACGCGACCGTCGGCCAGTCCGTCCGGCGCAGCGGCTCCACCACCGGCGTCCACGGCGGCACCGTCACGGCGCTGAACCAGACCGTGAACTACGGCGGCGGCGACGTCGTCTACGGCATGGTCCGCACCAACGTGTGCGCCGAGCCCGGCGACTCCGGCGGCCCGCTGTTCTCCGGCACGACGGCCCTCGGCCTGACCTCCGGCGGCAGCGGCAACTGCTCCAGCGGCGGCACGACGTTCTACCAGCCGGTCGTCGAGGCACTCAACCGCTACGGGGTGAGTGTCTACTGACCCCCGTGCACGGGGCCTGACCGCCCCGGCCGGCGCCCCCCCCCCCCCCCCCCCCCCCCGGGGGGGGCGCGCCGGGGCCCCCCGACCGGCCACCGCATGCCGCCCGGGCGCCGGGCGCCCGCCCGGGGAGGAGGAC
>NZ_BAAAPF010000203.1:0-13427 GCF_039531005.1 Streptomyces synnematoformans | reverse complement strand
CGCCGCAGCCGATGCCGCTCAGCGCCGCGCGGCGCCCACCGGCTGGCCGCCGCCGCCCGGGAGGCCGGCGCCGCCGCCCTCGGCCTCCTCGATGCCCTCGGTGATCTCCTCCAGCTCGTCGAGCCCGGGCGCCTTGTCGGCGATGTCGAAGCCGGCGCGGATGAGGACCATCGTCTCGGAGTTCGCCGGGGACGGGAACGCCAGCGACTGCACGTAGCCGTCGTCGCCCTCCTGGGTCACGACCTTCCAGCGCACGAAGTAGCCCTCCTCCCCGGCGACGGTGACCTCGCCGGACTCCACCTCGTCGTGCGAGGTGATGCCGCCGTACGCCTCGTCGCCGTAGGACGCCTCCGCGTTGGGCTCGATGTCCTTCTCCGCGACGCCCTTCGGGCTGGTCGCGTCGATGCCGAGCGCGAGGGCGGGTACGGAGTTCACCCCGCCGCGTACACAGGTGTCCTGCGGCGACGTCGGGCACTTGTACTCGCCGACCGACACCCCGGCCCCGATCTGCCCGGACTGCCCCTTCCAGCCGTCCGGCACCGGGATCTTGATGCCGCTGGCCAGGTCGGTGGCGAAGCCGTCCTCGCCGGGGACCTCCTGCGGCGGCTGCCCGCCGCCGGAGTCGCCGGGGTCGCGCTCGCCGTCCTCGGGGTCCTGCGGCGCGGGCGACCGGTCGGGGTCGCCGCCCGAGCCGCCGTCGGGGCTCTCTTCGGGGGCCGGCGAGCGGCTCTCGCCGTCGGGCCCGACGAGCACCGGGCCGCTGCCGCCGGCCTCGTCGCCGTCGTCCCCGCCCCATATCGCGTACCCGCCGGCGATGCCGCCGCCGACGAGGGCCGCGGCGGCCACGCCGATGGCGATTCCGAGGGCCAGCGGGCGCCGGCCCGGCCAGCGCCGCTTGCCCGGCGGGCCGACCGGTGGGGCGGGGCCGAAACCGAGCGGTTCGGCCCCGCCGGATATGACCTCCGTGGGGGCGTCGTTCGCGCCGCCGGGCGGAGTGTCCTGCTGGCCGGCCCCGCCGGGGCTCTGCGCAGGCACATCCGGGGCGACGGCGGCGGGCCTGACCTCGTTCGTCCAGCCCGCACCGTCCCACCTCCGCTCCCTCGGCGACTCGTCGTCGCTGCGGTCCGGGTCGGGATACCACCCTGCAGGTGCCATTCCACTCATGTATGCAGGCTATCGGGGCTCCCTGAGAACCGGATGAGAGCCGTCTGAGCCTTCTTTCCGTCCGGCTTTCCGCCCGGCTGCCGCAGCCCGTCCGCCTCCGGCGGCCGGCTCAGGGCCGGCGCTGCACGGAGAGCGCGGTGAGTTCCTCGATGTCGAACTGCGAGCGGCTGTTCGGTGGGCCGTAGCGGGTTAACTTCCCGCGGCTCACCCACTTCCGGATGGTTGCCTCCGACACCCCCATGGCCAGCGCGGCCACCTTGGTGGGGACGAGCCTGTGGTTCGGTGGTCTGCTCATGCCTCGCCGCCCTTCCGCTGCCGTTCCATCAGGTGCCTGAGCCGGAGCCACTCGTGCGTCTCCCACGCGTGCCCTGCCGTGCACGCGATCCTCCGGGCCGGCACGCTCTCGCCGGGCCGGAGGGTAGCGGTGATCGTCCCGTCACAGCCGTCCATGACGCATTCCTTGACGAAGGTGAAGTACTCGCTCGACTCCGGGTCGATGATCCGCCGCAGTTGCTTCACGAGGCTCTCGATCTCGTCGGCGAGATCCGGCGCGGCGGGCTGGGCGGTGAGCCAGTCCAGGTTCTCGGTGAGGAACCGCGCCAGGTCCGGAACGCTCCGCGCCGGCGCTGCGGTGCCCAGTTGGTCGACGACCGTCCCCGTCCACGACTCCAGCAGGGAGGAGAGGTGGTTGCGGGTGTCGAGCACGGCGATGTCGAGGTGGTCGACGTTGCGGGGTGCGGAGACCTTCGTCGGGTTGCTCGGTCTGCCCATCGCGGTCGGCGACGCCTGGTGCAGGCATTCCCGGTGCAGCGCGGGAAGCTCCTGCAGATGGTGCTCCATCTGTCTGACGCACGCACCGCACAGCAGGGAACCGGCGGCGGCACGGCGTTCACGCGTGTGGGCCCTGGCGCACGGGTGCGACCCCGTGGAAGCCCCTCCGTCAGGCAAATCGCTCCCCCAACAACCGCTCTGCATGGAAGTCCCGGGACGACCGGGACAGACGGCCGGACTGGTAGGTTCCGGTGGGCGGCGCCCCGACGGAACTACGGAGTCCGGTCTCCGGTCCGTCCGGGGCCGCACCCCCGCGGACGGTCCGCTCGGCAGCGGCCGGAGTTCCGTTATGGTCACGTCCCAGACTGTCCCGCGGGTCTTGCCGGTGACTTGCCGCTGGCTTGTCGGCGGCCCCCGGGCCCGCCCCCGCCGCAGGCCCCCGGAGGTATGGCTGACGGGCCGTCAGCCATCCGGGAGGTCGTGGAACGGTCGTGGAACGGGCGACCACGGGCCCCTCTGGCACGGCGGGCCGTCGCGTGTCACACTTTCCGGGCGTCCACCCTGCCCAAGTGCGGCTACGGAGGGTGAAGTCCCCCTCCGGTCCGTGTCCGGGCACACCCGGGCGTATCCCGTATCGGCCGGCCGCGAGCGCCCCTCGGACGAGAGGCGCGCCGCGGCCGTTTGCGTTCCCGTGCCGTTCCGGGGCGACCATCCGGTGTCCGGAGGGCGGTCGCCCCGGCGGAACGCCGGCGCCTGACCGCCCGGCCCGTGAACGCCGGCTCCTGACCGCCGGCTCCATGCCCGCGCTGCATGCGGCCGCCGCATGCGCGCCCGGGCCGTACCGGAACGTGCGCGACCGCCTGTCCTGCTCCTGTGCACCGGCAAATCCGCCACCCGGCCGCCGCTCCGGCGGCCGGGTCTCCGGCAACCCCGAAAGGAATGTGAACAATGAGTGATCGTCTGGCCGGCCATACAGCCGGCTCCGTCTCGCAGTCGGCGGGAGTGGGCGTCGACGGGCAGCGGCCCGGGGCGGCGGAGGCGCGGCGCAGAGTCGCGCGCCACCTGGCCGTACAGGTGGACGGCGAGGGTGCGCTGAAGGACCGGTGCGCCGGCCGGATCATCGAGTCCGCGCTGCTGCTGCTTCTGCTCCGTAAGGAGCGGGCGGCGCCGCGCGTGCAGAAGGAGCTGCAGGACTACCTGCAGCAGGCGCGGCCGAAGGGCATGCTGGAGCGGGTCGTCGCCGACGCGCTGTCCGGCCGGCCCTGCGAGGTCGACGACCTGCTCGCCGGCCTGAACCGGGCCCGGCACGGCTCCGGGGCGCGCAAGCGGCTGCTGCTGGACACGATCCTCAGCCTGTGCGGCGTCCTGCCGGACGGCACCCGCCCCGACCCGCGGGAGGTGTCCCCGCGGCCGCAGGCGGTGTGGACGGAGCTGACGCTGTGCGCGGCCACGATCCTGCACGCGCACGCCCACGCGGGCAACGCCGAGGCCGGGCCGGCCGGGGACACGGTCTCCGGGCAGGAGCTGCTGGACCACCAGGAGCTGCTGGTGCGGCGGCTGGCCGCCTTCCCCGTCCGGCGGGTGTGGGAGGGGAACGCGCTCGCCCACCTCGTGGCGCTGCACGCGCTGCACACCTACCGGCCCGGATGCGAGCTGATGCGGGACGGCATCGAGGCGCTGACCCGGCTGCGCGGCCCGGACGGCGGCGTGCCGTTCATCGACGGGCAGGAGATATTCGTGACCTCCCTGGCCGCGGTGGCGCTCGCGCCCGCGCCGGGGCACGAGCGGCTCGCGGCGCGGATGGGCCGGTACCTCGCCTCCCGGCAGCACGCCGACGGCGGCTGGGGGTACAACGAGGCCACCACCCAGACCGACGTCGACGACACCGCGCGGTGCGTGGAGCTGCTGCGGATGCTGGACGCGGCCCGGTTCCGCCACAGCATCGCGGCGGGCGAGGAGTACCTGCGCGCCCGGGCCAACGACGCCGGCGGCTTCCCCACGTACCTGCGCGGCCACACCTCGGACCTGGACATGACGGCCGGCGCGGTCATCGCCCTGCCCTGGAGCCGCTACGGCGACCTGCTCCGCCCCGCGGTCGACGTACTGATCGACGCCCAGCGCGAGGACGGCAGCTTCGAGCCCAGCTGGACGCTGAGCATGTCCAGCGCCATCCTGCGCATCCTGGACGCCCTGGCCTGCGTACCCGCCGACGAGACCGCGCTGCGGCGGCGCGCCGACGAGGCGGCCGCCAAGGCCGTGGCGTTCCTGGACGAGACCCGGGGCGGCGACGGCGGCTGGGGACACGTGCCCGGCAAGGACAGCGACGTGCTGTCCACCGCACAGGCCGTGGGCGCACTCGCCCGGCACGCCCCGCAGCTGAACCTCGCCAAGCCGCTGGCCTACCTGGTCGACCAGCAGCACGAGGACGGCGGGTTCCGCTCGATCGCCGACCAGGCGGGCCCGCGGCCGCTGCCCTTCGACTTCCCCGTCCTGGCCGACGTGCACGTCCTGACCGCGCTCAACCGCCTGATCGCCCACGGCACCGCCTGACAGCAGCGAGTTCCGGAAGGACCGGAAGGAGACGCCCTCATGAAAGGCTCCACGGCATACGCGTCGATACAGAAGCGCGGTCTGCACATCGGCCTGCTGCCGGAGATGGCCGCGGCCGTGAACGGCTCGACCCCGATCACGTTCGACCACGACCTGGACGTGCTGCCGGACGCCGGCCGCCGGATGACGGTCGCCCAGTACGCCGGCCACGTGGACGACCTCGCGGGCCGCTTATGGGCGGCCGGGGTCCGCCCCGACGACCACGTGGCGCTGCACAAGAGCCACAACGCCGACATCTGGCTGCTCGCGGCGGCGGCGTCGCGGATCGGCGCGGTGGTGGTGATGCTGTCGCCCGCGCTGGACCCCGACACCGTCGGGGCGCTGCTGGCGCGGGTGGGCCGGCCCCGGCTGCTCACCGACGTACGCAAGCTCGACGCCCTGGCCGAGGTCCCGCTGGCCGACGTGACCGAGCAGGTGATCTGCGTGGGCGGCGAGCGCCCCGGGGCGGTGGCGCTCGCCGGCCTGGCGGGCGCGCCGCGGGTCGCGCCGGTGGTCCGGCCCATCGACGAGGCCGCCGTGATCACCCACACCTCCGGCACCACCGGCCTGCCCAAGCTGGTGGTGCACACCCCCCGCACCCAGGGCGTGCGGCTGGTGCCGCAGTGGCGGCTGCTGGCGCTGCTGCGGGGGAAGGAGACCGTCGCGATCCACATCCCCTTCGTGCACTCCCGGATGGTCGCGGCGATGTCCCTGGCGCTGCTGAAGGAGTTCCCGGTCCTGCTGCTGCGCGAGTCCGACCCCGTGGTGGTCGCCGACCAGTTCCTCACCCACCGCCCGGTGCTCGTCGAGGCGCTGCCCAACTCGCTGATGGACTGGGAGCCGCTCACCGAGGACCCGCGCATGCCGTTCGGGCCGGTGAAGGTCTTCAGCAGCACCTTCGACGCGATCCACCCCCGCACGATGGGCCGGCTGCTGGCCTCGTCCCACCGCCGCGGGGCGCTGTTCTTCCAGATCTACGGGCAGAGCGAGGTCGGGCCGGCCGTCGGCCGCGCCTACTTCCGCCGCACCGCGCACAAGGCCAACGGCCGCTGCGTCGGCTGGGCCATGCCGGGCGGCGCCGCGCAGGTCCGCGTGGTCAGCCGCAACGGCCGGCCGGTGGCGGAGGAGAACCCCGGCTACATCGAGGTGGCCTGGGACGGCCTGGCCAAGAGCTACCTCGCCGAGCAGGACCGCTACGACACCAACCGCAACGGCCGCTGGTGGCGCACCGGCGACGTCGGCTACCGCACCCGCCTCGGCTGCCTGCACATGCTCGACCGCGAGGTCGACCTGATCCCCGGGGTGCGCAGCTCCCTGGAGATCGAGGACGTCGTACTCGACCGGATGCCGGAGCTGACCGAGCTGGTCGTGGTGCAGGGCGCCGACGGACAGCCCGTCCCGGTTCTGTGCACCGTCGACGACAAGCCGCTCGACCTCGACCGCTGGCGCGCCGCCGCCGCGGACTTCGCGCAGCTCGCCGACCCCGTCCACGTCCCCCACGCCGAACTGCCGCGGACCGCCACGCAGAAGGTGCAGCGCCTCGCGCTGGCCCGCCGGCTGGCGCAGCAAACCCACGTGCACGAATGAGTTCTCTGCACCCCACCGCCCGCCAGGGCGACGCACCAACTCATCCGAAAGGGGCACATGCCTTGACACCGCAAGCGACGCTCGCCCGACTCCGCGAATACATGGTGGGACCTTCACGGTTCATGAGCCTGCTGTCCTGCTTCGAGCTGGGCATCGTCGACAGGCTCAGAGACAACCCGGGAATGAGCGCCACCGAACTGGCCGACGCCGTCGGCACCAAGCCGGACGCGGTGGAACAACTCCTCTTCCTCATGGTCAAGGAGGGCTTCGTCGCCCACGACGAGACGTCGGGGGGCTACGCCCTCGACGCCCTCGCCCACGTCGAGGAGGCCGACCTCAAGCGCGCCCTGCGCTACATGAACCTGATCAAGGTGACGGCGCTGCGGCAGCTGTTCTACCTCACCGAGAGTGCCCGGACCGGCACCGTCGTCGGCCTGAAGGAGCTGTACGGGGCCGGCGGCACCCTCTACGACGCCGTCGCCGACCACCAGGACCTCAACGACGCCTGGCTGCCGCTGATGAACACGGTCACCGCCAACGCCGACCCGTGGTTCTTCGACCGGATCGAGATCCCGTCCGGGGCACAGGTGCTCGACCTCGCCGGCAACACCGGTCTGGGGGCCATCCACGCCTATCAGTACAAGAAGTCCCCGGGGCTGCGGGTGACCACCTTCGACCTGCCGGAGAAGGAGGCCGAGGCGTTAGCCAACTTCCGCGCCGAAGGGCTGGCGGACCACCTCTCCTTCGTCGGCGGCAACGTCTTCGACTCGATCCCCACCGGCTTCGACACCGTGCTGATCAAGCATTTTCTGGACATGTTCGACCGGGCCGACGTGCTGAGAATCCTGCGCGGCGTGCACGGCTCGCTGAATCCCGGCGGACAGGTCCACATCCTGGTGCCGGTGTACCCCGAGGACATCACCCGGACGGACAACTACAACGTCGACTTCTTCCCGGCCTTCTTCATCGGCTGCACCATGGGCCAGGGCGGCCCGCAGAAACTGTCGGTCTACCAGCGCTGGCTGGAGGAATGCGGCTTCACGGTGACGAACGCGGTCACCAAGGACGCCGCCGAGATACCGCCGGACGTCATCCCCGTCCAGGCCGTCATCTCCGCGACGAAGAACGCCTGAACCGCCCCGCCCGGGCGCTCCCGCCCGGCCCCGGGCGGGGCACCGGCCGATACCGCTGGCCGATACCGCCGCGGTACACACGGGGTCCCACGCGGGCCCGCACCGGCGCCGGTAGGCTGCCGAGTCGCCGGCGCTCCTGCGCCGGAATCCCGTACCAAGGCCACGTAGCAGAAGAGAAATGGGGACTTCGATGCACGAAACCTCTCCCGAGGGTGCACCCGCCCGCTCCCGCAAGGCCGTCATACCGGTCCAGGTCGTGGAGGGCGGCGGGCCGCTCACGTTCCTGCGGGTCATGGCCGTCCTGTGCCTTCTCATGATCCTGACGCAGGGGTTACTCGCCGGAATGCTCATGAACGGCGACGTCGACTCGATCGACCCGCACGGCGTGGGCGCCTACGTGTTCGAGGCGCTGGCATTGGTCCAGCTCGTGGCCGCCGTCATGCTGTGGCGCCGCAACCGCGAGCTGAAGTGGGTGCTCTCGGCGGGCATCGGCATCCTGCTGACCGCCTTCATCCAGGTCTTCCTGGGCCTGGAAAGCTCCACCTCCGCGCACGTCACCGTCGGCGTGCTGATGGCCGTAATGGAGACGACCCTCCTCATGCGGTGCCTGATGCTGCAGGTGGCGGAGCCGGAGCCGGAGCCCGCGCCCGCCTGACACCACCCGACACCGCGACCGACACCCTGGGCTGGACCCGCCGACCGGCGGGTCCAGCCCTTTCGTCTCATCGCACGCCCCCCATGGAGGACACATGTCAGAGAGCGCCGAGTTCGCCCACCTGTACCAGGCCATCGAGAAGTCGGCCCGGTTACTTGAGGTGCCCTACGCCCAGGACAAGGTGCAAGCGGTCCTGACGGCGTACAAGGACGCGATCCCGAAGACCCCGATCGCTTTCCGGATGGGCACCGGTGCGCGCTATTCGAGCGACGTCGACTGGCGCTTCACCATTCCCAAGGAACACGAAGACCCGTACACGGTCGCCGTGGCGCACGGCCTGCTTGAGCCCTCGGACCACCCCGTCTTCCCGCTGTACGGGGAGGTCCTCCAGCACTGCGGAATCCACTGCTACGGCGTCGACTTCGGCGTCGCGGGCGGCCTCAAGAAGCTGTACATCAACTTTCGGCCGGACGACATGGAACCGCTGTCCGCGTTCCTCGACATCCCGTCCATGCCGCCCAGCGTGGCCGAAAACTACGACTTCTTCGTCCAGCACGGCATGGGCGGCCCGCAGATGCCCATGTTCGCGATCGACTACCGCTACCGCACGGCGAACCTGTACTTCGGCGGGCTCACCGCCGAGCCCCTCGCGCCGGACACCGTCCGGTCGATCTTCAGCAGGCTGCAACTCCCGGAGCCGAGCGAGCGGCTGCTCAAGCTGAGCGGCCGGGCCATGGGCGCCTACGCCACGCTGAGCTGGGACTCCTCAAAGATCGAGAGGTTCGCCTTCACCATCCCGGCCGGGGACGTGTCGGAGCTGCCGGTGCCGATGGAACCGGAGATCCAGAAGTTCCTGGAGGACGTCAAGGGCGAGGTCGCCGACGACTCCAACAGGTTCGTCTACTACGTCGCCATGTCGTCCACCGGCGAGGAGCTGTACAAGTTCCAGTCGTACTACCGGTACGAGCCCTGGCTCAAGGAGCTGATGACCCTCAACGGCCAGGGCCGGAGCAGCTGACCGGCCCCGCCCGCCCGGCCCGTGCCGGCGGCGTCGCGAGCGCCGCCGGCACGGAGGGCCGACTCCCCTCGGAGACCGGTGATTTGGCCGAACTCCGCCTGTCCGCAATCTTGGTACGGGTACTCACAAGTACTATCATTTAGGGATGAGTACTCATAAGGACATCATCAAGCAGTACCTTGACGGGGTCGACCGCGGCGACGCGGAGGCGGTCCTGCCCCTGGTGACCGACGACGTCCTGATGGAGAAGAAGGGCCAGCCGGCTCTGCGCGGCAAGGAGACGCTCCGCGCCGTCATCGACAACAAGGACGGCGCCGCCAGCGTCGTCCACAAGGACGTCGGCGAGCAGCCGCGCCCGACCCACAAGGTCGAGCGCATGATCGAGGAGGGCGACACCGTGGCCGTCAGCGGCACGGTCCTCGTCCCCCTCCCCAACGGCCAGTTGGAGATGCTCTTCTCCGACTACATCACCTTCCGCGGTGACCTGATCAGCAGCCTGGAGAGCTACATGATCGCCCCGGCCGGGCCGCAGGGCTGACCACCGGCCGGCACCATCCCCCCACCCAGTCGACCGTCTGACGAGCGGGGCGGCTCCGTCGGCCGCCCCGTTCGACTTCCGCGGGAGCCTCCCGGAGCACCGATGCGGGGCATGCGTATTCGGCCACGTCCCGCAAGTCGCATGATCTTGTCCCCCGGCCACGGCGTGGGCAGACGCGTCCGGACGTCTATCTTCTAAGTTCGACGCCCTGCCGAAACCAGCAGCGCACGGGCTTCGCACATCGCCGCATGGGGGATTGATGTCTGCAGAACCGGCAATCGAACGTTTGTGTGTAGCCGCTGAAGACGCGGCCGGAATCGTGGGCCTGGAGTGCCCGCGCGAGAAGATGACGGCGGTGCTGACCGCGTTCCCGAACGTCGTCACCGACTCCACCGTGGTGTTCAACGTCGTGAACAAGGGCGGCCGCGTCGGGGACATGTCCTTCGACTTCACGGTGCCGCTGGCCGCGGGCGACCCCTACGAGCGGGCCCTGGCCCACGGCCTCGCCGAGGAGACGAACCACCCGGTGCGCGGCATGTTCGCCGACATGCTGACCACGCTCCCCGTCGACTGCTACGGCGTCGACTACGGCGTCAACGGCGGCTTCAACAAGGCGTACGCCGTCTTCCCGATGGGCCGGCTGCAGGAGCTGGACAAGCTCGCCGCCGTTCCCGCCATGGCCGACACGCTGTCCAAGTGGATGGGCCTGCTCGTCGACTACGGCCTGGACGGCAGGGTGTCGACGGTGGCGGTCGACCACGCGAACCGCACCTGGAACGTCTACTTCAACGGCCTGTCCGCGGAGCACTTCGAGCGCCCCACCCTCCAGGCGATGATCCGCAACTTCGGACTGCCGGAGCCGAGCGCGCGGCTGCTGGACTTCGCGGAGACCTCCTCGGCGCTGTACCCCACCTTCAGCTGGGACTCCCCCGAGATCGAGCGGGTCAGCTTCTCCACCCGCACCACCGACCCGAACGCGCTCCCCGCACACGTGGAGCCGAAGCTCGGCGCCCTCGCCGCGAACGCGCCGTACACCTACGACGGCGACCGCAGGCTGGTCTTCGCCGGCGCGCTGACGACCGGCGGGGAGTACTACAAGCTGGCGACGTACTACCAGATGGCCACGGCCGCACACGACCGCGTACGCCGCGGCAGCTGACACCCGGGCGGGGGCGCCGCCCGCCCCGTCGCACGCCCCCGCCCGCTCCGCCCTTGCCCCGCCGGCCCGCCGCCGGCCGTGTAACACGCCGGAAAGACGGGGGGACTAGGGTGGCCGGACCCCGGGCCGGGACGGCGCCCGGAGGACCGGAGCCGGAAGGGCGGGTGGGGCGCGTGCGGCTGACTCCCCGGGAGCAGGAGCGGCTGCTCATCCACGTGGCCGCGGACGTGGCCGAGAAGCGCCGGGCGCGCGGGCTGCGCCTCAACCACCCGGAGGCAGTCGCGCTCATCACCGCCCACGTGCTCGAAGGCGCCCGCGACGGCCGCAGCGTCGCCGACCTGATGGCCTCCGGCCGCACGGTGCTCACCCGCGACGACGTCATGGAGGGCATCCCCGAGATGCTGCGCGACGTGCAGGTGGAGGCGACCTTCCCGGACGGCACCAAGCTCGTCACCGTCCACGACCCCCTCACCTGACGGGAGACGGCCGTGATCCCAGGAGAGATCCGCCACGGCGACGGGGCCGTCCGCCTGAACGAGGGCGCGGACGTCGTACGGCTCACCGTGCTCAACGCCGCCGACCGGCCGGTCCAGGTCGGCTCCCACTACCACTTCGCCGAGGCCAACCCGGGCCTGGAGTTCGACCGCGCCGCCGCCCGCGGCCGGCGCCTCGGCGTCGCCGCGGGCACCGCCGTGCGCTTCGAGCCCGGCGTGCCCGTGGCGGTCGAGCTGGTTCCGCTCGCGGGCCGGCGGGTGGTGCCGGGGCTGCGCGGTGAGACGGGCGGGGCGCTGGACGACGCGGTCGAAGGCGGGTCGTCGGACGGCGGGTCGTCGGACGGCGTGCCGGTCGAAGGCGGGCCGCTCGACGGCGGATCGCTCGATGGCGGGGCAGCCGATGGCTGAGCTGTCCCGGGCCGCGTACGCCGACCTCTTCGGGCCCACCACCGGCGACCGCATCCGGCTCGCCGACACCGACCTGCTGATCGAGATCGAGGAGGACCGCGCCGGCGGCCCGGGCCGCGCGGGCGACGAGGCGGTCTTCGGCGGCGGCAAGGTCATCCGCGAGTCCATGGGCGTCTCCCGCGCCACCCGCGCCGACGGCACCCCCGACACCGTGATCACCGGCGCCGTCGTCCTCGACCACTGGGGGATCGTCAAGGCCGACGTCGGCATCCGGGACGGGCGCGTCACCGCGCTCGGCAAGGCCGGCAACCCGGACACCATGGACGGCGTACACCCCGAGCTGGTCATCGGCCCGGAGACCGAGATCATCGCGGGCAACGGCAAGATCCTCACCGCGGGCGCCGTCGACGCCCACGTCCACTTCATCTGCCCCCAGCTCGCCGACGAGGCGCTCGCCGCCGGCGTCACCACCCTCATCGGCGGCGGTACGGGCCCCGCCGAGGGCAGCAAGGCCACCACCGTCACCCCCGGGCCGTGGCACCTGGCCCGGATGCTGGAGGCCATGGACGACGTCCCCGTCAACGTCGGCCTGCTCGGCAAGGGCAGCACCGTCTCCAGCGACGCGCTGCTCAGCCAGCTGCGCGGCGGCGCGCTGGGCTTCAAGATCCACGAGGACTGGGGCGCGACACCCGCCGTCATCGACGCCTGCCTCGCCGTCTGCGAGGAGACGGGCGCCCAGCTCGCCCTCCACAGCGACACGCTCAACGAGGCCGGCTTCGTCGGCGACACCCTCGCCGCCCTCGCCGGCCGCACCGTCCACGCGTACCACGCCGAGGGCGCCGGCGGCGGCCACGCGCCCGACATCATCACCGTCGTCTCCGCCCCCCACGTCCTGCCCAGTTCCACCAACCCGACGCGCCCGTACACCGTCAACACCGTCGAGGAGCACCTCGACATGCTGATGGTCTGCCACCACCTGAACCCCGCCGTGCCCGAGGACCTCGCCTTCGCCGAGTCCCGCATCCGGCCCTCGACCATCGCCGCGGAGGACGTCCTGCACGACCTCGGCGCCATCTCCGTCATCTCCTCCGACTCCCAGGCCATGGGACGCATCGGCGAGGTCGTGCTGCGCACCTGGCAGACCGCGCACGCGATGAAGAAGCGGCGCGGCGCGCTGCCCGGCGACGGCCGCGCCGACAACCTGCGGGCGCGCCGGTACGTCGCGAAGTACACGGTCAACCCGGCCGTCGCCAACGGCGTCGACCACGAGATCGGCTCCGTCGAGCCCGGCAGGCTCGCCGACCTCGTCCTGTGGGACCCCGCGTTCTTCGGCGTCAAGCCGCACCTGGTGCTCAAGGGCGGCCAGATCGCGTACGCGCAGATGGGCGACGCCAACGCCTCCATCCCCACCCCGCAGCCGGTCCTGCCGCGCCCCATGTACGGCGCCGCCGGCCGCGCCCCGCACGCCAACTCCGTCTCCTTCGTCTCCCCCCTCGCGCTGGACGGCCACCTCCGCGACCGCCTGGGGCTGGGCAAGACACCGGTCGCGGCCCGCTCCACGCGGTCGCTGACCAAGGCGGACATGAGGCTGAACGACGCGACCCCGGACGTACGGGTCGACGCCGACAGCTTCACCGTGACCATCGACGGCGACGTGGTCGAGCCCGCCCCGGCGGCGGAGCTGCCCATGGCCCAGCGCTACTTCCTGTTCTGAACCGTGGTCGTGCGGAGGCGGAAAGGGGGCTGCGCGTGACCCGCGCCGCGCTGCTCGTGCTCGCCGACGGCCGCTTCCCCGCCGGCGGCCACGCCCACTCCGGCGGCGCGGAACAGGCCGTCGCCGCCGGGCGGATCACGGACGCCGCGGGCCTGGCGGCGTACTGCCGCGGCCGACTGCACACCGCCGGTCTCACC
>NZ_BAAAPF010000202.1:0-13432 GCF_039531005.1 Streptomyces synnematoformans | reverse complement strand
CTGCGGCGGCGCCGAGGTCGGCACCGGCGGCGACGCCGGGGGCGCCGACGACGCGTGGTCGGCGGCCTGGGACGTCAACGTGATGGCCCATGTGCGCGCCGCGCGCGAGCTGCTGCCGGAGTGGCTGGAGCGCGGCGAGGGCCGGTTCGTCGCCACCGTCTCGGCCGCCGGGCTGCTGTCGATGGTCGGCGCGGCCCCGTACAGCGTGACCAAGCACGCGGCGCTCGCCTTCGCCGAGTGGCTGTCGCTGACGTACCGCCACCGCGGCATCGCCGTGCACGCCGTCTGCCCCCAGGGGGTACGCACCGACATGCTGCGCGCCACCGGCGCCGCCGGGGACCTCGTCCTCGCCCCCGGCGCGATCGAGCCCGAGGAGGTCGCCGACGCCGTCGTGGCCGGCATCGCCGAGGACCGCTTCCTGATCCTGCCGCACCCCGAGGTCGCCGGGTACAGCGCCGTCCGCGCCACCGACCCGGACCGCTGGCTGACGGGCATGAACCGCCTCCAGCAGAGCCTGGAGAGCGGACCGGCATGAGGCGGCCGCCCCGCCGGCCGCCCCGCCGGCCGGCCCGCCGCGCCGCCGTCCCGCCGGTACGGGCCGGGGCGCCGGCGGCACACTGGAAGCCGACGACGAGGAAAGGCACCACACCATGGCGAGGATGACGAGCGGCGACAGCCGGCCGGTGCCGGAGCGGCTGCTCGCCGTCGCCACGCGGCTCTTCGCGGACCGCGGGTTCGACCGCACCTCGGTCCAGGAGATCGTCGAGGCGGCGGGGGTCACCAAGGGTGCCCTCTACCACTACTTCGGCTCCAAGGACGACCTGCTGCACGAGATCTACGCCCGCCTCCTGCGGGTCCAGCAGGAGCGCCTCGACCGCTACGCCTCCCTCGACGCCCCGGTCGAGCAGCGGCTGCGGGAGGCCGCGGCGGACGTCGTCGTCACCACCATCGCCAACCACGACGACGCGCTCATCTTCTTCCGCTCGATGCACATGCTGGGCCCGCAGAAGCTGAAGGAGGTGCGGGCGGAGCGGCGGCGCTACCACGAGCGCTTCCGCGGCCTGATCGAGGAGGGCCAGGCCGCGGGCGTCTTCTCCGCGGCGACCCCGGCCGACCTGGTGGTGGACTACCACTTCGGCGCGGTGCACCACCTGGGCAGCTGGTACCGCCCGGACGGGCCGCTGTCGGCGCGGGAGGTCGCCGACCACCTGGCGGACCTGCTGCTGCGCGCCCTGCGCCCGTAGCACCCGGCCGCCCGGCCGGTACGGCCCCCTCGACCGCACGGCCCCTGCCGCCCGTACGGCTACGCCGCGTACTTCCGCAGCTCGCGCAGCGCCAGCGACCGCTGGTGCACCTCGTCCGGCCCGTCCGCCAGCCGCAGCGTGCGCGCCCCCGCCCACAGCTCGGCCAGCGGCGTGTCCTGGCTGACGCCCGCGGCGCCGTGCAGCTGCACCGCGCGGTCCAGGATGCCGACGACCTCGCGCGGCACGGCGATCTTGATGGCCTGGATCTCCGTGTGCGCCCCGCGGTTGCCGACCGTGTCCATCAGCCACGCGGTCTTCAGCACCAGCAGCCGCAGCTGCTCCACCGACACCCGCGCGTCCGCGATCCACGTCTGCACCACGCCCTGCCGCGCCAGTTCCTTCCCGAACGCCGAGCGGTCCACCGCCCGCCGGCACATCAGCTCGATCGCCCGCTCCGCCATCCCGATGAGCCGCATGCAGTGGTGGATGCGGCCCGGCCCGAGCCGCGCCTGCGCGATGGCGAAGCCGCCGCCCTCCTCGCCGATCAGGTGCGCCGCCGGGACCCGTACGTCGTCGAGCACGATCTCGGCGTGCCCGCCGTGCAGCCGGTCCTCGAAGCCGTAGACCTGCATGGCGCGGCGGACCGTCAGCCCGGGGGTGTCGCGCGGGACGAGGACCATGGACTGCTGGCGCCGGACGTCCGCGCCGTGCGGGTCGGTCTTGCCCATGACGATGAACACGGCGCAGTCCGGGTTCATCGCCCCCGAGATGTACCACTTGCGGCCGTTGACGACGTACGAGTCGCCGTCCCGCTCGATACGGGTCTCGACGTTCGTGGCGTCGGAGGAGGCGACGCCCGGCTCGGTCATCGCGAACGCGGACCGGATGCCGCCGTCCAGCAGCGGCTCCAGCCACCGCCTGCGCTGCTCGGCGGAGCCGAACTGGGCCAGCAGCTCCATGTTCCCGGTGTCCGGTGCGCTGCAGTTGAGGGCCAGCGGCGCGAGGTGGGGGCTCCGGCCGGTGATCTCGGCGAGCGGCGCGTACTGCAGGTTCGTCAGGCCCGCGCCGTACGTGTCGTCGGGGAGGAAGAGGTTCCACAGCCCCTGCCGGCGCGCCTCGGCGCGCAGCTCGTGCACGACCGGCGGGTGCGCCCACGGGTCGTCCTGCCCGGCGACCTGCGCGGCGGCGACGGGCTCCGCCGGATAGACGTGCCCGGCCATGAAGGCGAGCAGGCGCTCGCGCAGCTCCTCGGTGCGCGCGTCGGGTGCGAAGTCCATGGCCGGTCAGCCTTTCTCCAGGGTGGTGAGGCCGCCTGCGATGAAGCGGGGCACGACCTCGCCGATGCGGTCGAAGCCGTCGCCGACGGTCTGGCCGAGGGTGAAGCGGTAATGGATGCCTTCCAGGATCACGGCGAGCTTGAAGTACGCGAACGCCGTGTACCACGGCAGGCGGGAGACGTCCCGGCCGGACCGCTCCGCGTAGCGGGCGGTGATCTCGGCGGCGGTCGGGTGGCCCGGGGCGTCGGCGGCAGTGGAGGGGGCGGGGGAGTCGGCCGCCCCGGACGGGGCGCTGTACATGGCGAGCAGGCCGAGGTCCGCGAGCGGGTCGCCGAGCGTCGACATCTCCCAGTCGAGCACGGCGGTCACGGCGTCGTCGGCGCCGACGAGGACGTTGTCGAGGCGGTAGTCGCCGTGGACGACGGCGGGCGCGGCGGCGGGCGGCAGGTCCCGGGCGAGGGCGTCGTGCAGCTCGTCGATGCCGGGCAGTTCGCGGCTGCGGGAGGCGTCGAGCTGCTTGCCCCAGCGGCGCAGCTGGCGCTCCAGGAAGCCGTCGGGCCGGCCGAAGTCGCCGAGGCCGACGGCGGCGGGGTCGACGGCGTGCAGGTCGACGAGGGTGTCGACGAGCCCGAGGACCACGGCGCGGGTGCGCGCGGGGCCCAGCGGCGCCAGCTGCCCGGCCGTGCGGTACGCCGTGCCGGCGGCGAACTCCATGACGTAGAAGGGGGCGCCGAGCACGGCGTCGTCGGTGCAGAGCAGCAGCGTCCGCGGCACCGGGACCCGGGTGGGGTGCAGGGCGGTGAGCACGCGGTGCTCGCGGCCCATGTCGTGCGCGGTGGCGAGGACGTGGCCGAGCGGGGGGCGGCGGACGACCCAGGTGCCGGTGCCGTCGGTGACCGCGTACGTGAGGTTGGACCGCCCGCCCTCGATCAGCCGGGCGCTGAGCCCGCCGCGGACGAGCCCGGGGAGCCGCGCGTCGAGGTGGCGGCGCAGCGCGTCGAGGTCGAGGCCGGGCGGGTGGTCGTCGCTCATGCGGGGTCCCTCCGGGGGCGGCGGGTAGCGGTCGGCGGGGGTCCGGCGGCGGGGACCCGGGCTCCATAGTGCCGACCGGTCGGTATGCCGTCCAGCCCCGGGGACAGGACCCGCTCGCGGCCGGCGGAAGCGGCCCTGGGCCCACGCGCCCGGCCGGGCCGGAGCCTGCCCTCCGCGCGTTCCCGGCCACATCCGTCCGCCGGATCCGGTGCCGTTCCGGCGACGTCCCGCGCCGGTGTGGCCCCGCCGCGCCCGCGGCGGGCGCTACGCGTGGCAGGGCATCATCTCACCGCCGTTCACCGCCGCCATGTCCGCGAAGTACTCCGCCGGGTCCAGCGGATGCCCCTCCGGCTCACCGGCCAGCTCGCTGTACGCCCGGTGCAGGTTCGCCACCAGCCGCTCCGGCTCGCGCAGCCCCGCGAACGCCTCCGGGTCCGCCGCCCGCGCGGTCTCCAGCGGCGTCCGCCCCGCCGCGCGGCCCTCCGCGGCCAGCTCGCCGACGTACCGCAGATACCGCTCCGCCGTGTCGAACACCCCCGGGTCCGTCACCGGCCCGTGCCCCGGCACCACCGTCTCCGCGCCGAGCGACCGCAGCCGCTCCAGCGCCCGCAGCGACCCGCCGAGCGAGCCGAACGCGACGAACGGCGTCCCGCCGCACAGCGCTATGTCGCCGGCGAAGACGATCCGCTGCTCCGGCAGCCACACCACCGTGTCGCCGACCGTGTGCGCCGGTCCCGGGTGCAGCAGCCGCACCTCCGCGCCGCCCGCGGTGAGCGTCATCGACTCCGTGTACGTCATGTCCGGCGCCCGCAGCCGCACGTCCCCGTACTCCACCTCCGGCCACACCAGCTCCAGATGGCGGCCGGCGGCGAGCACCTGCTGCCGGCAGGCCGCGTGCCCGACGACCGTGGCGGGGGCGAAGACGCCGTTGCCGTACGTGTGGTCCCCGTGGTGGTGGGTGTTGACCACGAGCGCCGGGTCGGGCGCCCCGCTGGCCAGCACCGCCTCGCGCAGCAGCCGCGCGCGGCGCTCGGTGGCGGCGGTGTCGACGAGGAGTGTCGTCGTGCCGTCGCTGACGAAGCCCGCGTTGCTCAGGCACCAGCCGCCGTCCGGCTGGATGTAGGCGTGCACGCCGGTGGCGAGCTGCACGCAGTACGGCGTACGGGCCGCGTCGACCGCGCGGTCCACGATCTGCGCCGGCGTGCCGTCGATGGCGACCGCCGCCCCCTGTTCGTCGGCCGCCAGCGGTTCGAGCGCCGCGAACTGCGCGTCCAGCACGTCGTGCGGCACGAACAGCTCCTTGCGCTCCGCCAGCCGCTCGCCCACCAGCCGCCGCGAGCCGTCCAGATGCAGGAAGTACAGCCCCGGCACGGCCGCCGCGAGCCGGTCGCGGTCCCGGCGGCGCAGGGCGGCCCGGCTGACGACGCCGCCGCTCGCGGCCCGTCTGCGCAGCCAGTCGGCGACGGCCTCGTCGGACGGCTCGTCGAAGGCGTCGGCGAGGCCGGCCTCCCGGCGGATGTCCTCGCCGTCCGCGTACGGCACGTTCAGCCGCTCCGCCAGCTCCCGGCCCACGGTGGTCTTGCCGCAGCCGGACACCCCCATGACGACGATCAGCGGCACGGTGACGGGCATGCGCGTGTCCCCCCTCAGGAAAGCGGCTCTCGCCTGCGCGGTGCTGCCTGCGAGCTTAGGACGGACCCGGCGAAGGCACCGGAGCCGCGCAGAAGCGACAACCGGCGGTCCGGATAGGCGGCGTCCGCGGCGTCGGGAGGGCGTCAGAAGAGCAGCACGGCGGCGGACGTCGCCAACGCGACCACGCACAGGCCCGCGCCGAGCGCGAGCCCCTGCCCCATCGCGGCCGGCGCGGTGCCGGCCAGCCGGGTGATCCGCCGCTGGCCGGCGGCGAGGAACACCAGCCACGTGCACAGCGCCAGCGACAGCCCCGCGTACCCGCGCGCGGAGCCGCCGTCCAGCAGCAGCCGCCGCATCTCCAGCACCACCACGACGGCGAACGCCAGCGTCGTGCGGCGCCACGCGAAGCGCGTCCGCTCCGGCTGTGCGGCGGGGTCCCGGGCGTCGCTCACCCGCCGGTCCCGACCAGCACCGCCACGATCAGCACCACCGCCGCCACCGCCGTGCCCACGGCCAGCAGCCCGGGGAAGCGGGACTCGGGCAGGTCCTCGCCGCGGCGCATCGCCCGCTCGCAGCGGATCCAGTGGTTGACGGCCCGTACCGCGCAGAACGCGCCGCCCGCGAGCAGCACGGCCGCGATCGCGGTGCGGGTGGGGGCGTTCATGTCGTCGAGGAACTGGTCCGCGGCGATGCCGCCGCCGACGAGCGCGAGCGCGGTACGCACCCACGCGAGGAAGGTCCGCTCGTTGGCGAGGGAGAAGCGGTAGTCCGGCGTGCTGCCCTCGGCGCGCAGCCGCCGGGGCGAGAACCACAGCCGCACGGCGGACGGACGCTCCGAGTCGCTCACGGCTCCGACCCTAACCGAACGCCGCCGCCCGCCCCGCGGCCGACCCACCCCGCCCGCGGCCGGGAAAAGAGCCCCGTGTCCGGCGGTTGACGGGCGGGGCCGCGGTCAACAGGATCTAAACCGACCGGTAACCTTCGGAGGGGCAGCCATGGCCTACGACGCCGACGTGATCGTGATCGGAGCCGGGCTCGCCGGGCTCGCCGCCACCGCGGAGCTGGCCGACGCCGGACGCAAGGTCATCCTGCTGGACCAGGAGCCGGAGCAGGCGCTCGGCGGCCAGGCGCACTGGTCGTTCGGCGGCCTGTTCTTCGTCGGCTCGCCCGAGCAGCGCCGGCTGCGTATCCGCGACAGCCGCGAGCTGGCCTGGCAGGACTGGCTGGGCACCGCCGGCTTCGACCGCGACGAGGACCACTGGCCGCGCAAGTGGGCCGAGGCGTACGTGGACTTCGCCGCCGGCGAGAAGCGCGCGTGGCTGCGCTCCATGGACATGTCGTTCTTCCCCGTCGTCGGCTGGGCCGAGCGCGGCGGCTACGACGCGGAGGGCCACGGCAACTCCGTACCCCGCTTCCACATCACCTGGGGCACCGGCCCCGGCGTCGTCGCGCCCTTCGAGCGGCGCGTGCGCGAGGCCGCCGCGCGCGGCCGGGTCGACCTGCGCTTCCGCCACCGCGTCACCGGCTTCGCGCGCGGCGCGGGCGCCGTCGACACCGTCACCGGCGAGATCCTCGAACCCAGCGACGCCGAGCGCGGCACCGCCAGCAGCCGGGAGGTGGCCGGCGGCTTCGAGCTGCGCGCCCAGGCGGTGGTCATCACCTCCGGCGGCATCGGCGGCAACCACGACCTCGTGCGCGCCCACTGGCCCGAGCGGCTCGGCACCCCGCCGGACAAGCTGCTCTCCGGCGTCCCCGCGCACGTCGACGGGCTGCTGCTCGACGTCGCCGGGGCCGCCGGCGCCCGGCTCGTCAACCGCGACCGGATGTGGCACTACACCGAGGGCATCGAGAACTGGAACCCCATCTGGGCCCGGCACGGCATCCGCATCCTGCCCGGCCCCTCGTCGCTGTGGCTGGACGCCACCGGCCGCCGGCTGCCGGTGCCGCTCTTCCCCGGCTTCGACACGCTCGGCACGCTGGAGCACATCATGAAGTCCGGCCACGCCTACACCTGGTTCGTGCTCAGCCAGAAGGTCATCGAGAAGGAGTTCACGCTCTCCGGCAGCGAGCAGAACCCGGACCTGACCGGCAAGAGCGTGCGCGACGTGCTCGGCCGCGCGGGCTCCGGGGCGCCGGGGCCGGTGCAGGCGTTCATGGACCACGGCGTCGACTTCGTCGTCGAACGCGACCTCGGCACCCTGGTGCGCCGGATGAACGAGCTGACCGGCGACAAGCTCATCGACGAGGCGGCGCTGCGCCGCACGCTCACCGCCCGCGACCGCGAGATCGACAACGCCTACACCAAGGACATGCAGATCACCGCCCTGCGCGGCGCCCGCAACTTCCTCGGCGACAAGCTCATCCGGGCCGCCGCCCCGCACCGCTTCCTGGACCCGAAGAACGGCCCGCTCATCGCCGTGCGGCTGAACATCCTCACCCGCAAGTCCCTCGGCGGGCTGGAGACGGACCTGTCGGCGCGGGTGCTCACCGAGGGCGGGGAGCCGCTGCCGGGCGTGTACGCGGCCGGGGAGGCGGCCGGCTTCGGCGGGGGCGGGGTCCACGGATACCGGTCGCTGGAGGGCACGTTCCTCGGCGGCTGCCTCTTCTCCGGCCGGACCGCGGGGCGCGCGGCGGCGAAGGCCGTCGGCTGAGCGCACGGGCCCGCCCCGCGCGCGGCACGCGGCCCCGGGCCGGTGCGGCTACGGGTCGGCCGGCGGCGCCGGCGCCGGATCCGGTAGGCCGGGCGTCCCGGCCTTCGTCTCCGCGCGCTGCCCGCGCAGCAGCCCCGCGCCCGCGACGAGCCCGGTGGCCAGCAGGGTCACCAGCCCGAACGACACCGTCAGCGACGTCGCGTCGGCGACCTGCCCGATGGCCGCCGGGGCGATCAGCCCCGAGGCGTACATGATCGTCGCCACCCCCGCGATCGCCTGGCTCGGCGCGTCGGACGACCGGGCCGCCGCCGCGAAGACCACCGGCACGACGACCGCGATGCCGAGGCCCAGCAGCCCGAACCCGGCCATCGCCTGCGCCGGGACGTCGGAGGTGACGATCAGTACCCCGCCGAGCGTCGCCAGCACCCCGCCCGCGCGCACCGTGCGCACCGGGCCGAAACGCTCCACGACCGCGTCGCCCACCAGCCGGGCCACGGCCATCGTCAGCGCGAAGCCCGTGGTGCAGGCGGCGGCGAGGCCGGCGGAGGAGTCCATCTCGTCGCGCAGGTAGACCGCCGACCAGTCCAGGCTGGCGCCCTCCGCGAACACCGCGCAGAACCCGACCGCGCCGATCAGCAGCGCGGCGCGCGGCGGCAGCGCGAAGTGCGGCGGCGGCTCCTCGTCGGCGCGTGCGACCGGCTGGAGCACCCAGTGGCAGGCGACCGCCGAGAGGACGGTGAGGACGGCGGCGGCGATCGCGAAGTGCACCCGGCCGTCCAGTTCGGTGTGCGCGGCGACGGTGCCGGCCGCGGAGCCGGCCAGCGCGCCGCCGCTCCACATGCCGTGCAGCCCGGACATGATCGAGCGGCCGAGCCGCTGCTCGACGTCGACGCCGAGCGCGTTCATCGCGACGTCCGCCATGCCGGCCGTCGCGCCGAACACGAACAGGCCCGCGCACAGCGTCGCGAGCCCGGGTGCCAGGGCCGGCAGCACCAGCGCGAGACACCACATCACCATCAGCCCGCGCAGCGCGCGGCGGGCGCCGAAGGTGTGGCTGATGCGGCCGGCGAGCGGCATCGCCGTGGCGGCGCCGAGCGCGGGCATCGCCAGCGCCAGGCCGAGTTGTCCGGCGCTGATCCCGGCGTGGTCCTGCACCCACGGGACCCGGGTGGCGAAGCTGCCGGTGACCGCGCCGTGCGCGGCGAACACCGCCGCGACGGCGAACCGCGCCCGCCGTATCACGTCCGCCTCCGCCACCCGGCCTCCTCCGCCCGCCCGTGCGGACCGCGCCGGGATGCATGCCGCATGCCCCCCGACCGGCCCGTCTCCCATGCTCATTCAGGTCGATTCGCGACCACGATCGCACACGACCGCGCAGCCGCCCGCGCGCAGGTCCGCTCTTTACCGCGGCCCGGGGTCTTGCCTCCCGCCGCCGCGCCCTCTACGTTTTGCGATCGGACATCCCACCTCCTACGTCCCATGACTCGGGGAGTCGACGCATGCGCACCGCGACCAGCCTCCTGTTCCTCTCCGCCACCGCCCTCCTCGGCACCCTCGCCGCCGGCCCCGGCACGGCCGCGGCCGACGCCGGGGCCACGGCCGCGGGCAAGGCCCGCTGCACGTCCTCCGTGCCGTACAGATCCGGCGAGGGCGGCTACGACACGTACCGCATCCCCGCCACCGTCAAGACGCCCGCCGGGACCCTCCTCGCCTTCGCCGAGGGCCGCGTCGGCGGCGCCGGGGACACCGGCAACATCGACGTCGTCGTCCGCCGTTCCGCCGACGGCGGCTGCACCTGGGGCCCGATGTCCGTCGTCGCCGCCGGCGGCGGCGACACCCGCGGCAACCCCGCGCCCGTCGTCGACCCGAAGACCGGCGACCTCGTGCTGGTCACCTCGTACAACAGCGGTGAGGTCACCGAGGCCGAGATCATGCGCGGCGAGGTCACGCCCGAGCAGAGCCGGCGGGTCTTCGTACAGCGCTCCACCGACGACGGCCGCACCTTCGACGCGCCGCGGGAGATCACCGCGGACGTCAAGCTGCCGCAGTGGCGCTGGTACGCGACCGGTCCCGGGCATGCCGTCGCCCTCAGGCACGGCCCGCACCGCGGCCGGCTCGTCATCCCGTCCAACCACTCCACCAGCCCGCCGGCCGGCTCCGCCGACACCGGGCGGGAGGCCAAGTACTACGGGGCGCACGCCATCTACAGCGACGACGGCGGCCGCACCTGGGAGCTGGGCTTCATCGACGACGCGTACGAGGGCGAGATCAACAGCAACGAGAACATCGCCGCCGAACTGCCCGACGGGCGCCTGTACTTCAGCACCCGCGACCAGAACGGCACCTCCGTGGGCAACCGCCTCGACTCCTACTCCCGCGACGGCGGCGCGAGCCTCGACCGGCCGTACGCCGTGCAGCCCGACCTCAACGAGGTCCCCGTCGTCCAGGCGAGCGTGCTGCAGCCGGCGGGGCGGCACGCGCCGCTGCTGTTCTCCGGCCCCTCGAACCCCGCGAAGCGGGAGAAGCTGGCGGTCTGGCGCAGCGACGACGCGGGGCGCAACTTCACGAAGGTGACGACGCTGTCGCCGCAGCCGGCGGCGTACTCCGACCTGGTGCAGGTCAACGGCAGGACGGTCGGCGTCCTGTACGAGACGGGGGCCTCCGGGGCGTACGAGACCATCGAGTTCCGCCGGCTCGACCTGCGGGACCTCGACCGCTGACGGCGCCGGCCGGCCGCCCCCGGCCCGCCGGCCGGCGGCGACCGACGGTGCCTGACGGCCGGTCGGTCGCGTGCCGTTCGACCGCCGCCGGTGCCCGGGACTTCCCGGTGCACCGGCGGCGGCGGGCGGGACGTAAAATCTCCCCGATGGTGGCGATAGGCGTCCTCGGCCCGATCACCGCCGATGTCGACGGCGTCCCCGCCGAACTCGGCGGCCCGCGACAACGTGCCGTGCTCGCGCTGCTGCTGACCGCGCGCGGCGCGACGCTCTCCGCGGACCGGATGATCGACGACCTGTGGCGCGGCGAACCGCCGCCGAGCGCACGCGCCTCGCTCCAGGCGTACGTCTCCCACCTGCGCCGCGAACTGGAGCCCGGCCGCTCGCGCCGCGCCCCCGGGCGGCTGCTGGTGAGCACCCCGCCCGGCTACGCCCTCCGGCCGCCCGACGAGGCGGTGGACGCCTGGCGGTTCGAGCGGGCGCTCACCCGGGCGCGGGGCCTGCTCGCGGCGGACCCGGCGCGGGCCCGCACGGAGACGGCGGCGGCGCTGCGGCTGTGGCACGGCGAGGCCTACGCGGAGTTCGCGGACGCGCCGTGGGCGGCGGTCGAGGCCGCCCGGCTGAGCGGGCTGCGGCTGACCGCCCGGGAGACTCACGCGGCCGCGACCCTGCACCTCGGCCGCCCCGCGGAGGCGGTGGCGGAGGCGGAGGCGCTCACCCGCGAGGAGCCGCTGCGCGAGGAGGGCTGGCGGCTGCTGGTGCTGGCCCTGTGGGCGGACGGCCGCCAGGCCGACGCGCTGGCGGCGCTGCGGCGGGTGCGGCGGGAGCTGACGGAGGAGCTGGCCATAGCGCCGGGCCCGGAGCTGACGGCGCTGGAAGAGGCCATTCTGAACGGCCGCTGGGAAGCCCTCCGCGTCGGCCCGTTCACGCCCGGTGGCGTCCGGGCGACGAGCGGCGGGCGCACCTCCGCCGCTCCCACCCCCGTCCGTCCCTCCTCCGCACCGCCCTCGTCCCACGGAGACCTCGCCCCCGACGCCGCCGCGCCGCACCTGCCCGGCCCGCCGCCCGACGCGGCCGCGCCCTTCGTCGGCCGGGAGGCCGAGCTGGCCGCGCTCGGGGTGGCCGCCGGCGAGGCGTTCGCCGGGGCGGTGCGGTTCGTGCTCGTGGCGGGGGAGGCCGGCGCCGGGAAGTCGCGGCTGCTGGAGCCCGCCGCGCGGCGGCTCGCCGCCGTGGCGTGGGTCACCGCCGTCGGCCGCTGCCCCGAGGCCGAGGGCGCGCCGCCGGCCTGGGCGTGGGAGGAGATCGCCGGGCGGCTGGCCCGGCACGCGCCACCCGACCCCGGGCTGGCCGACGACCTCGCGCCGCTGCTGGACCCCGGTCCGCGGGCCGAGGCGCGGCGGGCGAGCGACCGGTTCCGGCTGCACCGCGCCTGCCGCGCCTGGTTCGCCGCCGCCACCCGCGCACGGCCGCTCGCCCTCTTCCTCGACGACCTGCACCGGGCCGACCGCGAGACCCTCGCGCTGCTCGCCGGCCTCGCCGAGGACCCGCCCGCCGGCCGGCTGCTGATCGTCGCCGCCCACCGCCCGGACGAAGGCGACCTCGCCGCCGTGCAGGCCGTCCTCGCCCGCCGCGCCCCCGTGCGGCTGCCGCTCGACGGGCTCGCGCCGCCCGACGCCGTACGGCTCGTCCGCGCGCTGGCCCCCGTCGACGCCGGGACCGCCGCCGCCCTCGCCGAACGCACCGGCGGCAACCCGTTCTTCCTCCAGGAGACCGCCCGCATGTTCACCGGCGACGCCGTGACCGCCGACGCGCTGCGCGCCGTCCCCGACGGCGTACGCGACGTGCTGCGGCGCCGCTTCGACCGGCTGCCGCCCGCCGCGCTGTCCGTCCTGCGGCTCGCCGCCGCGGCCGGCCGGGAGGCGGACGTGGAGGTACTGGTCCGCGCCGCCACCGCGGGCACCGCCGCGGGCCGGGTCGGCAGCACACCCGCCGGCCCGGCCGCACCCCCCGCCGGTGACGTCCCCGCCGGCCACGTGCTCGCCGGATCTCCCGCGGATCCCGCGCACCCCGGCGGCGACGCCCCCGCGGTCCCCGCCGCGTACCCGCACGGCCACGCGCCCGCCGCCCACCCGGCCGCCGAAGGACCCGCCACCGCCGCCACCCCCGCCGTCGAAGACGCCGTCCTCGACGGCCTCGACGCCGGCCTCGCCGCCGGGCTGCTCACCGAGCCCGGCCCCGGCCGTATCCGCTTCGCCCACGCCCTCGTCCGCGACACCCTCTACGCCGACACCAGCGGCCTGCGCCGCGCCCGGCTGCACGCCGCGCTCGGCCGCGCCCTGCGCGAGCTGCGGCCCGACGACGTCTCCGCCATCGCCCACCACCACCTCCAGGCCCCGGCCACCGCCACCGCCCGCACCGCCGTCGACTACGCCGTGCGCGCCGCCGACCTCGCCGGCCGCCGTTACGCGCACGACACCGCCGCCGAACTGCTGGCCCAGGCCGCCGCCTGCGTCGAGCGCCCCCCCGCCGCGTTCGCCGGCGAGGACACCCCCGCCCGGCTCGTCGCCCTGCTCGGGTTGCAGCTGCAGGCGCGGGCCCGCGGCGGCGCGGTCGTCGAGGCGCAGGGCGTCCGCGCCCGCGCCAATGCCGTCGCCGAGCGGCACGGCCCCGACGACCTGCTCGTCGAGGCGCTGACCGCGTGGACCGAGCCCACCGCCTGGGAGCGCCGGACGTACGCGCACGAGGACACCCGCTCCGCCGCCGCGCTGCGCCGGCTGCTGGCGGACGGCTCGCTCGCCGACGCCGCCCGCTGCCGGCTGCTGGAGGCACTCGCCGCCGTGGCGCCGAAGCACGACCCCGCCGGGCTGTACGGCGCCGTG
>NZ_BAAAPF010000201.1:0-13459 GCF_039531005.1 Streptomyces synnematoformans | reverse complement strand
CCGCGCCGCGGGCAGCGCCGCCCGCGCGGTCGCGCCGGTGGCCAGCACGTCGTCCACGACGACGGCCCAGCGCCCGGCCAGCGCGGGTGCCGGGCGGCCCGCCCGGTAGAGGTCCTCGCGGCGGCGCAGCTCGGCGCGCTCCCGCTCGGCCACGGGCGCGAGGTCGCCGGCGGTGTACCCCGCGGCGGCGAGCGCGGCCGGGTCGGCGATCGGCGGGGCGTCGCCCGCCACCGCGCCGAGCCCGTACTCCGGGTGGTGCGGATGGCCGATCTTGCGCACGAGCAGGACGTCGAGCGGCGCGCCGAGGGCGCGGGCGACCTCGTACGCGACGGGCACACCGCCGCGCGGCAGCGCGAGCACCACGGGCGGGGGCGGGGCACCGGCCCCGGGCCGGCCGCCCTGCAGCCGGCGGGCGAGCGTGCGGCCCGCCTCGGTGCGGTCCTGGAAGCGCATGGGTCCCGCTCCGTCTTCGGTCCCCCCGGTCACGTCACATTGTGCGCCGGCCCGGGCGGGGCCGCACCTCGGGCCGCGCCGCGCGGTCAGCGGCGGCGCAGGTGCACCACGGTCGCGTCGAGGTCGCCGGCCAGCCCCGTGTGCAGCCCCCGGTGCGCGAGCACCGCGCCGCGCAGCACCGCACCCGGCTCGCCGCCCGCCAGCACCTCGTACTCGGCGGCGGTGTCGAGCGCGGCGAGCCGCAGCGGCGGCAGCGGCTCGCGGTAGCGCTGCGCCTGCAGCCAGGCGAGGACGACGACCTCGTCGGCGCGCCCGGGGTCGTCGCCGAGGACGTACTGCACCGCGGTCAGGCCCTCCTGCGGCGGGCGCAGCCGGTACAGCCGGCCGAGCTGGACGGCGGGGCGGACGCGCTTGTACAGCTCCACCCAGCGCCCGGCCTCGGCCAGCTCCTCGTCGCCCCACCGCGCGAGGTCGCCGCCGACGCCGAGCACGCCGGCCATGGCGCTGACGAAGCGGTAGCGCAGGCTGCTGACGCGGTCCTGCATCTGCTCGTTCGGGCTGTCGGTGACCCAGGCGGCCGTGACCCTGGCGGGGTGGATCTGGCCGATGCCGTGCTGGATCGGCAGCCGGTCGAGCGGGTCGGTGTTGTCGGAGGTCCACACCTGGTCCGTACGGGACAGGATGCCGAGGTCGATCCGGCCGCCGCCGCCCGAGCAGGACTCGAAGGCGACGTGCGGGTGCGCGGCGCGCAGCCGGTCCAGCAGCTCGTAGAGCCCCTGCACGTGCGGGACGGAGGGGTCGGTCTGCGCGCCCGGCTCGGTGAGGGAGCGGTTGAAGTCCCACTTGACGTAGTCGATGGGCGCGGAGCGCAGCAGCCCGTCGAGCCGGTCCCACAGGTGCGCGCGGACCTCGGGCCGGCCGAGGTCGAGCACCAGCTGGTGGCGGAACTCGGTGCGCCGGCGGCCCGGCCGGTGGTGCACCCAGTCGGGGTGGGCGCGGTAGAGGTCGCTGTCGGGGTTGACCATCTCCGGCTCGACCCAGATGCCGAAGTGCATGCCGAGGCCGTGGACCTCGTCGGCGAGCGGCTTGAGCCCGTCGGGGAAGCGCTCGGGGTTGGGGGTCCAGTCGCCGAGCCCGGCCCGGTCGTCGGTGCGCGCGCCGAACCAGCCGTCGTCGACGACGAACAGCTCCACGCCCATCGCCGCGGCCCGCCGCGCCAGCTCGCGCTGGTGCCCCTGCTCGACGTCGAACTTGGTGGCCTCCCACGAGTTGTAGAGGACCGGCCGGGGGATGTGCGCCTCCGGTACGACGTGCGCGAGCTGCCAGGCGTGCCAGGCGCGGGACGCGGCGCCGAAGCCGCCGGCGGTGTAGAGCCCGGCGAAGACGGGCGCGGTGTACGACTCGCCGGGCGCGAGCCGGACCAGCCCGGAGTCGTCGTGCCCGGCGCCGCCGACGGCCTGCACGACGCCGTCGGGGAGCTGCTGCACGGCGATGCGCCAGGACCCGGACCAGGCCAGCGCGCAGCCGTAGACCTCGCCGTGCTCCTCGCCGGCGGTGCCGTCGTCGAGGGCGATCCACGGCAGGTGGCGGTGCGAGGTGTGGCCGCGGCGGCTGCCGATGACGGTCTCGCCGGGGGTCAGCTCGGCGCGGGCGAGCAGGCTCTCGGCGGCCCAGCGGCCGTGCAGGTGGGACAGCCGGCGGCGGTCGGCGCGCGGCAGGGTCCAGGCCGCCGAGTCCAGCCGCAGCAGCTCCAGGACGGGGTCGTCCGGGCCGCCCTCGTGGCCGGCAGTGGCCCAGCGCTCCAGCACGTCGGCGCCGGCGCGCATGCGGTAGTGCAGGGTGACGGCGAGCCGGTGCACGGGGTCGTGGAAGGTGAGGCGCAGCTCGTCGCCCGCGGTCGCGGCGCCGCGGAACTCCCACTCGCTGCCGCGGCCGCCGGGTCCGGGGGCGTCGTCCGCGGCGCGTACGGCGAGGGCGGGCCGCACGAAGCGGGCCCCGCCCTCGACGGGGTACTCCTCGCGGCCGTCGAGACGGGACTCGAAGGAGCGGGTGCGCGGCAGCCGCTCGGCGGCCAGCGCCTCGGCGTCGGCGAGCGTGAGCCGCGGGCCCCAGTGGAGGTGCAGCAGCTCGTCGTGCCGCGTCAGCCGCAGGGCGTAGCTGCTGTGCGGACCCGACAGCAGCCAGATCCGACCGTTCCCACCGACCTCGACCATGGCGTCTCCCAGAACTCAACAGAGGTACACAACATCGCAGCCGGGGGGATGCTTGTCCAGCATGCGATTGTCGTACTGTCGAAGGGCCGTGCCTTCCCCGCCTTCCCCGCCTTCCCGGCCTTCCCGACGTTACGGAGCTTCGATGACGCAGACGACCGAGCCGGAGCTGACCGGTGTCCGCAACTTCCGCGACGTCGGCGGGCTGCCCACCGTCGACGGCGGGCAGACCGGGCACGGCCGGCTCTACCGCAGCGGGCACCTGGCCCACGCCACCGCCGAGGACGCCGTCTTCCTCGGCTCGCTCGGCCTGCGCACGGTCTTCGACTTCCGCAACGCCGCCGACATCCGCCTCGACGGCCCCGACATCGACCTGCCCGGCGTGCAGAACGTCAACATGCCGCTCAACGACCCGGCCGAGGGCAAGGAGTTCTGGAAGCTGGTCCGCGACGGCGACATCCCGACGCTCCGCTCGCTGCTCGGCGACGGCAAGGCCGCGGCCCGCATGGAGGACTCGTACCGCGCCATGATCCTGGGCCGCAACGCGGAGCACTCCCGGGTGCTGCACACCCTGGCGGACGGCGGCACGCCCGCCCTGCTCCACTGCGCGGCGGGCAAGGACCGGGCCGGGCTGACCGTCGCCCTGGCGCTGCTCGCCGTGGGCGTCGAGCGGGAGGCGATCGAGACGGACTACCTGGCGTCCAACGCGCAGCACCGGCGCTACCGGGTCACGCGCGGCGAGCAGGCGCAGGGCGGCACGTCGCCCGAGGTGATGGAGCTGCTCAGCCCGCTGTTCGACGCGCGGGCGAGCTACCTGGGCGCGGCGTTCGACACGATCGCCGAACGCTGGGGCACCGTCGACCGCTACCTGCGCGAGGCGCTGCGGCTGAGCGACACGGCCCGCGAGCGGCTGCGCGAGCGGCTGCTGGCCGCCTGACGCCGCGGACGGCGGCGGTTCAGCGGCTCAGCAGTTCAGCGGCCGGACACCGCCTGTTTGGCCAGGGTGCGGCCGAACTCCCAGATCAGCCCGCCGCCCGCGTGCGCCTCGTCCATCACGGCCGTGAACGCGTCCAGGAACCGCTGCACCTCCGTCTCCCCGATCACCAGCGGCGGCAGCAGCTTGATGACCTCCTGGCGGTCCCCGGAGACCTGGGTGAGGATGCGGTGGCGCTGCAGCAGCGGCACCACGATCAGCTGCGCGAACAGCCCCTTGCGGGCGGCCTGGAGCAGCGTCCAGCGGCCGCGCAGCTTCAGCGACGCCGGCTTGCCGAACTCGATGCCGATCATCAGCCCGCGGCCGCGCACGTCGTGCAGCAGCTCGTACTGGTCGACCAGCCCGGCGAGCTTGCCGCGCAGCAGGTCGCCGGTGTGCCGGGCGTTCTCGGCGAGCCGCTGGTCCGCCAGGACGTGCAGGGTGGCGAGGCCCGCGGCCATGGCGGGCGCGTTGGTGCCGAAGCTCGCCGAGTGGACCAGCACGCGGTCCATCGACGAGTAGACCTTCTTGAAGATCCACCCGCGGCCGAGGGTGGCGCCGATGGGCACGTACCCGCCGGACAGCGCCTTGGCGAGGCAGACGAGGTCGGGCTCGGCGCCCTCCTCGTGCTGGTACGCGAAGAAGTCGCCGGTGCGCCCCATGCCCGTCTGCACCTCGTCGGCGACGAGCAGCCCGCCGCGCTTGTGCAGCAGCTCCCGCGCGGCGCGCAGGTAGCCGGGCGGCGGCGCGTGCACGCCCTTGCCCTGGATCGGCTCGACCACGAGCGCCGCGACGTCGCCGGCGCGCAGCTCCCGCTCCAGCGCGTCGAGGTCGCCGAGCGGGACCGCGGTGTCCGGCAGCAGCGGCGCGAAGCCGTCGCGGAACGCGTCGACGCCGTTGACGGAGAGCGAGCCGGTGGTGAGCCCGTGGAACGCCTGGTCGCAGTAGAGGACGCGGGGCTTGCCGGTGGCGTAGCGGGCGAACTTCAGCGCGGTCTCGACGGCCTCGGTGCCGCTGTTGGAGAAGAACACCCGGTCCAGGTGCGGCGCGTACGTCAGCAGCTTCTCCGCCAGCAACCCGGGCAGCGGCTGGCAGTCGAAGCGGGTGAGGTCGGCGAGGTCCAGGTCGAGCACGTCGTGCAGGGCCTTGCGGACGACCGGGTGGTTGCGGCCGAGGCCCATGACGCCGAAGCCGGCGAGGAGGTCGAGGTAGTCGCGGCCCTCCTCGTCGTAGAAGTACGCGCCCTCAGCGCGCACGTACGTCTTGTCGAAGCCCAGCGTGTGCAGCATCCGCGGCAGCTGGTGGTTGAGGTGCCGGGCGTGCAGGTCGTAGCGCTCTCCCCCGCGCTCGGCCAGCAGCGCCGCGATGTCGAAGCTCATCGGGTGCTTTCGTCCCTCTCCCTGGTACGGACCGGCTCCCCCGCCCGGGCGGCCGGCACACCGCCAACGGCGGCGGCGATCCGGTCCGGGGTCAGCCCGGCCCCGGCGAGCACCTCGGCGCGCGTGCCGTGCGGCAGGAACCGCTCCGGCAGGCCGAGGGTGCGCAGCGGTACGTCGACTCCGGCGTCCCGCAGCGCCCGGGCGACGGCGGCGCCGACGCCGGAGGCGACGCAGTTGTCCTCGACCACGGCGACGACGCGGAACCGGGCCGCCAGCGGCGGCAGCTGCGCGTCGACGGGCTTGACCCAGCGCGGGTCGACGACGGTGCAGCCCAGCCCCCGCCCGGCGAGCAGGTCCGCGGCCGCCAGACAGCCGGAGGCCATGGCGCCGACGCCGACGAGGAGCACGTCCTCGCGCCGGTCGCGGCGCAGCACGTCCATGCCGCCGACGCGCGCCGTCGCGGGTATCGGCTCGGACACCGTGCCCCGGGGGAAGCGGACGACGGTGGGCGCGTCGTCAACGGCGACGGCCTCGCGCAGCTGGGCGCGCAGCTGGTCGCCGTCGCGCGGGGCGGCGATTCTGAGGCCGGGGACGACCTGGAGGACCGACATGTCCCACATGCCGTGGTGCGAGGCGCCGTCGGGCCCGGTGACGCCGGCCCGGTCGAGGACGAACGTGACCCCGCAGCGGTGCAGCGCGATGTCCATCAGCACCTGGTCGAACGCGCGGTTGAGGAACGTGGCGTAGACCGCGACGACCGGGTGCAGCCCGCCGGTGGCCAGGCCCGCGGCGGAGACCGCGGCGTGCTGCTCGGCGATGCCCACGTCCCAGATCCGGTCCGGGAAGGCCTCGGCGAACGCCGCGAGCCCGGTGGGGTGGAGCATGGCGGCGGTGACCGCCACCACGTCGTCGCGCTCGGCGCCGACGCGTACCAGCTCGTCGGAGAAGACCGACGTCCACGACGGCCCGCCGGCCGGGGCCACCGGCTCGCAGGTGGACGGGTCCATGACGCCGACGGTGTGGAAGCGGTCGGCCTCGTCGTCCAGCGCGGGCTGGTAGCCGCGGCCCTTCTCGGTGAGGCAGTGCACGAGGACCGGCCCGCGGAACCGCTTGGCGCGGCGCAGCGCGGACTCGACGGCGGCGACGTCGTGCCCGTCGACGGGGCCGACGTACTTCAGCCCCAGGTCCTCGAACATGCCCTGCGGCGCGATGAAGTCCTTCAGGCCCTTCTTCGCGCCGTGCAGCGAGTCGTACAGCGGCCTGCCCACCACCGGGGTGCGGTCGAGCAGGCCCTTGCCCCAGGACAGGAAGCGCTCGTAGCCGTCGGTCGTGCGCAGGGTCGCCAGGTGGTCGGCGAGGCCGCCGATGGTCGGCGAGTAGGAGCGCTCGTTGTCGTTGACGACGATGACCAGCGGGCGGTCCCGGGCGGCGGCGATGTTGTTCAGCGCCTCCCAGGTCATGCCGCCGGTCAGCGCCCCGTCGCCGACGACGGCGACGACGTGGTCGGAGCTGCCGCGCACCTCGTTGGCCTTGGCCAGGCCGTCGGCCCAGCCCAGCACGGTGGAGGCGTGGCTGTTCTCGATCACGTCGTGCTCGGACTCGGCCCGCGAGGGGTAGCCGGACAGGCCGCCGCTGCCGCGCAGCCCGGAGAAGTCCTGCCGGCCGGTGAGCAGCTTGTGCACGTACGACTGGTGGCCGGTGTCCCACAGGATGCGGTCGGCCGGCGAGTCGAAGACCCGGTGCAGGGCGAGGGTCAGCTCGACCACGCCGAGGTTCGGCCCGAGGTGGCCGCCGGTGCGGGCGACGGACTCGACGAGGAAGGTGCGGATCTCCCCGGCCAGTTCGGCCAGTCGCTCCGGCGGCAGCGCCTTCAGGTCGCGCGGGCCCCCGATGCTCTCCAGGAGCGGCATCTCATGCCCCTCCCCCTCGCGCGCGGTTTCCGCCGACCGTCTCCCGGGCCGCCCGCAGCGACTCCTTCAGCGACGACGTGGTGGCGAGGATGGAGGTCGGCTCGTAGCCGCAGTGGGCCATGCAGTTGGCGCACCGGGGGTCCCGGCCGCGGCCGTACTTCTCCCAGTCGGTCTCCTCGATCAGCTCCCGGTACGTCGGCACGTAGCCGTCGCTCATCAGGTAGCAGGGGCGCTGCCAGCCGAAGAGCGAGTAGTTGGGGATCGCCCAGGCCGTGCACGGGAAGTCGACCTTGCCCTCCAGGAAGTCGAGGAACAGCGGGCTGTGGTTGAGCCGCCAGCGCTTGCGGTTGCCGCCGGCGAACGCCTTCCGGAACAGCTCGCGGGTCTGGTCGACGCCGAGGAAGTGCTCCTGGTCGGGCGCCTTCTCGTAGGCGTACGCCGGGGAGATCATCATCTCGTCGACCTGGAGGTCGTCGTTGAGGTAGTCCAGGACCTCGACGACGGTCTGCGGGGTGTCGGTGTTGAAGAAGGTGGAGTTCGTGGTGACGCGGAACCCGCGGCGCTTCGCCTCCTTCATCGCCGCCACCGCCTCGTCGAAGACGCCCTCCTTGGCGACCGACTCGTCGTGCCGCTCGCGCAGGCCGTCGATGTGCACGGCGAAGGCGAAGTACGGCGAGGGCTCGAACTTGTCGAGCTTCTTGCGCAGCAGCATGGCGTTGGTGCACAGGAAGACGAACTTCCTGCGGGCCACCAACTGCCGGACGATCTCGTCGATCTGCGGGTGCATCAGCGGCTCGCCGCCCGCGATGGAGACCATCGGGGCGCCCGACTCCAGCACGGCGCCGACCGCCTGGGCCACCGGCATGCGCTGCTTGAGCACGCCCGCGGGATGCTGGATCTTCCCGCAGCCCTCGCACTTGAGGTTGCAGGCGAAGAGCGGTTCCAGCTCCACGATCAGCGGGAACTTCTCCCGTCGCCGGATCGTCCGCTGAGAGAAGAGATATCCGGCAACCTTGAGCGACTGGCGCAGTGGCATGGCCATCAGGTTCGCCTCCTGGGAATCATGACATGACGGTGCCATTCGAAAAATGCAGGAAGAACCGAGCTGAGCACGCGGTACGCGGTGATGCCACCGCGCAGCGTTCCGAAACGGACGAGTTCATGCTCGGGCGCGTCGACGACCACCCGGACGGCGGCAACGGGCCGCGTCCCCGCCTCGGCGGCCCCGACCCCGGCCCCGGCCGCAGCCGCGGCCGTGCGCAGGGTGGCGGCGGACTCCATGTCGACGGCGACCGCTCCCCGCTCGCGCAGCGCTGCCCGGCCGGCCGCGCCGCGTACGACGTGGTCGGTGCCCAGCAGCAGCCCGGTGTGCACCCGGGCGTCGAGAAGCGCGAGGGCGTCGAGGAGCGGCCCGTTGTCCGGGCAGCCGGTGGGCTCCGCGCCCTCCCGGTCCGCCCGGACGGCATCGGCGACGACGACGTCGCCGGGGCGCATCTCCGGCCGCAGTCCGGCGCAGAAGCCGGCGGCGATCACGGGCGCGCCGTGGAACGGCTCCTCCGCGAGCCGGCGGGCCACGGCCCGCTCCGCCCGCTCGGGACCCATACCGGTGCGGAGCACGGCGACCGGACCCGCGTCCCCGGCCGCGCCCTCGGCGCGGCCGGTGCCCGCCCTGAGCGCCCGGCGTTCGATGCCGAGCGCGCAGACGACGAGCAGCGGCGCGGGTGAGTCGGGCATCAGGCCTCCCGGCCGTCCCCGGCGGCCGGCTCCCGGCC
Organism: Streptomyces synnematoformans; assembly: GCF_039531005.1. Classification (NCBI taxonomy): domain Bacteria; kingdom Bacillati; phylum Actinomycetota; class Actinomycetes; order Kitasatosporales; family Streptomycetaceae; genus Streptomyces; species Streptomyces synnematoformans. The sequence continues at coordinate 4,762 of NZ_BAAAPF010000201.1, read as the reverse complement.
GGCGGTCGCGGACAGGTAGCGGCCCAGGGCCGTGAGCGGGAAGACCAGCCGGTACAGGTGGTAGTTGATGGAGAAGTCCCAGGGGAAGCCGGTGCCGGTGAACTGCGGCTCGTCCCAGGACCCGTCGGGCAGCTGGGTGCGCACCAGCCAGGCCACGCCGCGCTCGACCGCCGCGCTGTCGTGCTCGCCTGCGGCCAGCAGCGCGAGCAGCGCCCAGCCGGTCTGCGAGGCGGTGGAGTCGCCGCGGGCGATCCACTGCGGGTCGGGGTACGAGCGCAGGTCCTCGCCCCAGCCGCCGTCCTCGTTCTGCACGCTCTCCAGCCAGGTGACGGCCCGCCGGATCGCCGGGTGCGACGGGGGCAGCCCGGCGGCGACGAGCGCGGGCACCGCGGAACCCGTGCCGTACACGTAGTTGACGCCCCAGCGGCCGAACCAGCCGCCGGCCGCCTCCTGCTCGGCGAGCAGCCAGGCGACGCCGCGGCGGGCGTGCGGGTCGTGGCCGAGCTTCTCGCCGGCGAGCATCTCCACGACGTGCGCGGTGACGTCCGCCGACGGCGGGTCGATGACCTCGCCGAAGTCGCAGAACGGCAGCTTGTTGGGGAGCATCGAGGTGTTGTCCACGTCGAACGCGCCCCAGGCGCCGTTCTTCGACTGCATGCCCGCCAGCCAGCGGACGGCGCGCTCCACGGCCGCGTCGACGCGCGCCGGGTCGGGGTGCGCCACGCGGCGCAGGGCGAGGACGACCTCGGCGGTGTCGTCGGTGTCGGGGTAGTTGTCGTTGTGGAACTCGAACGCCCAGCCGCCGGGGGCGAGTCCGGGGCGCCGCACGGACCAGTCGCCGGTGGTCAGCACCTGCTCGGCGAGCAGCCAGTCGGCGGCCCTGACGAGCTGCGGGTGGTCGGCGGGCACCCCGGCGTCGACGAGCGCGATGGTCGCCAGACAGGTGTCCCAGACGGGCGACTGGCAAGCCTCGATCATCCGCACCGGGCCGTCCGCATGCCCGCCGTCCGGATCGGCCGGGCCGCCGGTGTCCGCCGCCGGTGCCGCCGTCGCGACCGTCCCCACCGCCGTCCCGGTGCCGTCGGACCAGACCGCGAAGCGGTCCAGCGACTCCAGCCCGGCCTTCAGCACCGGGTGGTCGAGGCCGTAGCCGAGCAGGTGCAGCGCAATCACCGAGTACACGGCGGGCGGCTGGATGCCGCCCCAGGCGCCGTCGCTCTCCTGCCGCTCGATGATCCAGCGGGCGCAGCTGCGCAGCGCCGCCTTGCGCAGCGGGCGCGGCGCGACCCTGCGGTACGCGTGCAGCGCCCGGTCCAGCCGCTGGAAGACGCCGTCCCAGGTCGCCGGCGGGGCCTGCGGCCGCGGCGGGCTGGGCTCCACGGGGTCGGTGTGCAGTTCGTCGAGGGTGAACGGGCCGGGGCGCACCGGGCGCTTGGCGGAGACGACGGTCAGCGGCACGATCGTCTGGCGGGCCCAGCAGCCGAAGTCGTAGATGTTCAGCGGGAACCAGGACGGCAGGTAGATCAGCTCGGGCGGCAGCTCCGGCAGGTCCTCCCAGCGCCACCAGCCGAACAGCGCGAGCCAGATGCGGGTGAAGACCCGGGCGGCGGCGATGCCGCCGTTCCGGCGGACCCAGGCGGCGGCCCGCGCCATGTGCTCCGCGTCGGGCGCGTCGCCGGCGAGCCGCAGCGCGACGTACGCCTCGACGGTCGCGGACAGGTCGCCCGGGCCGCCGTGGAACGTCGCCCAGGCGCCGTCCGCGCCCTGCCGGCGGCGGATGAAGCGGGCGGCGGCCTGGGTGGTGTGCTCGTCACGGACACCCAGGAACTCGCGGAGCAGCAGGTCCTCGGCGTCCATGGTGACGTTGGTCTCCAGGTCGCCCTTCCACCAGCCGTCGGCGTCCTGCCGGCCGAGGAGGTTGGCGGTCGCCCGCTCGGCCGCCCGCTGCGCGGCCAGTAAAGCCGCCGCCCCTTGGGGGGCGGTGTCGGTTGCGTGGCCGCCATCGGCAGTGCCATTCATGCACACCCCTTTCGAAGGGACGTCCGGACGCGCGGCCCGGGCGTCGGTGTCAGTGCCGACGTACGACGACGAAGTCGGCGAGGGCGACGAACCGTTCGCGGATCTCGTCGGGCATCTTCACCTCGTCCAGCGAGGCGAGTGCGCTCTCGTGTTGCCTGTGCGCCTCCTCCTGGGTCCAGCGGCGTCCCCCGGCCTCTTCGATCAACGCGGCCCGGGCGGCGAATTCTTCCTCGTCGAACCCGTTCTCCGCATCGGATTTCCGGTCGTCGGTCCGTTTGGCGTCGGCGGCGAGCATCTGCGCGAGTTCGGCGGACGCCCGGCCGTCGGCGGCGAGCGCCGCGCACACCGGCAGCGACTTCTTGCGCTGGCGCAGGTCACTCCAGGCCTGCTTGCCCGTGACGGCGGGCTCGCCCCAGATGCCCAGCACGTCGTCGACCGCCTGGAAGGCCAGGCCCAGATGGAGTCCGTAGCGCTCCAGCGCGTCGGCCGCCTCGTCGCCCGCGCCGCCGAGCACGGCGCCGACGGAGCAGGCGCACGCGAGCAGCGCCCCGGTCTTGTTGCCCTCCATCTGCAGGCACTCGGCGACCGACACGCGCTCGCGGTGCTCGTACGCGATGTCCTGTGCCTGGCCGTCGATGAGCCTGCGGGTGGCGGCGTTGAGCCGGCGGGCGGCGCGCGCCGACTCGGGCGTGCCCCGTTCCAGCAGGAGTTCGCCGGCGAGCGCGAAGAGCGCGTCGCCGACGAGGACGGCCTGCGCGGGGCCGTACAGCTTCCACACGGTGTCCCGGTGGCGCCGCTTCTCGTCGCCGTCCATCAGGTCGTCGTGCAGGAGGGAGAAGTTGTGCACCAGCTCGACGGCGACGGCGCCCGGGAGCCCGGTCTCGGCGGAGGCGCCCGCGGCCTCGGCGGCGAGCAGCGCCAGGAGGGGCCGTACGGCCTTGCCGCCGTCGCCCTCGGCGGGGTTGCCGTGTGCGTCGATCCAGCCGAAGTGGTAGGCGGCGACGGTGTCCATGGGGGGTACGAGCCGGTCGATCACGGACCGCAGCACGGGGTTCGTCAGCGCCCGGGCGTGGTCCAGCAGGGCCGGCACTGCGGCGGCGCCGGGGGTGGCCGCAATGTCGGTGTCCGGTTCGGGACGGGGCACGTTCTCTCCTCCGGTGACGGATCTCAAACTGCTTCCAGCAGGTTCCGCGGCACTTCTCGGCCCAGTCCGCCGAGGGTCTCCCGGATCGCGGCGAGGCCGCTGAGAACGGCGCTCTCCATCGTCGCGGGCCACCCGGTGGCGGTCCACGCGCCGGCAAGGGTGAGGCCGGGCGCGTGGGTCCGGGGTCCGGGGCGCAGCCGGCCGACGCCCGGGGACGGGGCGAAGGTCGCGGTGCGCTCGCGGGTGACGAAGAAGTCGCGTACCCCGGCGCCGCGCGCGGCGGGCAGCAGCTTCGCCAGCTCGGGGAGGTAACGCTCGCGCAGTTCGCCGACGGGCCGCTCGATGTCGTCCTGCGCGGCGGACTGGGACACCGCCACGTACTGGCAGCCCCGGCCGTGCGGGGTGCCGGCGAGGCCGGAGACGTCCGTGCGGTCGAAGATCCACTGTACGGGGGTGCCGACCGCGGCGACGAACGGGGCGTGCAGCACCCGGCGGTCGTACACGACGTGCAGGTTGAGGATCGGCGCGGTGCCGATCCGCAGCAGCCGGTCCTTGTGGTCGAGCGCGCCGGCCGGCAGCAGCCCGTGCGCCTCGCGCTGCGGTACGGCCAGGACCACGGCGTCGGCGTCGAGGGTCGTCGCCCCGGCCCGGCCCGCGCGTTCGGGTCCGGCCGCCACGCCGACCTGCCAGCCGCCGTCCGGCGCCCGGTGCAGCCCGGTCGCGCGGGTGCGCCGCAGGATGCGGACGCCGACCCGCTCCAGCCGGCGGCGGGCGAGCGTGTCGTGCAGCTCGCCGAGCGGCACGTGGGCCCAGCCGATGTCGGCGGCGCCCCGTTCGGTCAGCAGTCCGGTCCTGAACACCATCGCGGCCAGCCCCAGCGAGGCGTCGGGGGCGTAGGCGTTGAGGGTGGCGACGCCGACCAGGTCCCACAGCGCCTCGACGGCGCGGGGCGACTGCCCGTGCCGGTGCAGCCAGCCGGCGAAGTCCACGCCGTCCAGGGCGGGGTCGGCGGGGTCGAGCCGCTTCAGCGCCAGTGCGGCGCGGCCCACGCTCGCGCGCTCCGCGAGCGACAGGTGGGGGTAGCGGGCGAGGCCGGCGGCGAGGTGCAGCGGCACCGGGAGGTCGGTGCGGCCGAGCCGGCCGGTCCGCGGGCCGGTGCCCTTGCGGGACGGCCTGGCGGCGTCGAGTACGGGCACGTCCAGGCGGTCCTGCAGCGGCGCGAGCCCGCTGCCGCCGACCTCGTCGAGGAACCACCGGTACGCGGCGCAGCAGCGCAGGTAGACGTGCTGGCCGTTGTCGACGGTGAGGTCGCCGCGGCGGAAGGAGAAGGCGAGCCCGCCCAGGCGCGGCCGGCCTTCGAGGAGCGTGACGTCGAGCCCGGCGTCGGCGAGCCCCATCGCGGCGGTCATCCCGGCGAGCCCGCCGCCGACGACCACGGCCCGCGGTCGCCGGTCGGGGCCGGAGTCCGCCATCAGCGGCCACCTCCCCATCCGTGTCGACACCCACTATGTCTGGCCCGTGCGGCGGGAGCGCACACCTTGCGGTGCGGCGGCGCGCCGCGCTGCGCACCGACGCCCCCGTCGAGCCCGGGGGCGCGCG
>NZ_BAAAPF010000200.1:0-13524 GCF_039531005.1 Streptomyces synnematoformans | reverse complement strand
GGCGCCGCGGCCGCCGGCCTCGACCTCGGCGGCAACGGCGACCCGGCCGCCGCGGCGGGCGACGAACTGCCGCCGGCCACCGCCGAGGTGGCCCGTGAGACGCTGGTCGACACCCGCAGCACCGACGCCGAGCTGGGCCACGGCCCGGCCACCGACGCCGCCGCCCGCGCCGAGGGCACGCTGACGCGGGTGCCGTCCTCGGGGGCGCGGATCGGCCGCGGCGAGGCGCTGTACGAGGTGGACGCCGAGCCGGTGACGCTGCTGTACGGGGACGTGCCCGCGTACCGCGCGCTGGCGCCCGGCGCCGAGGGCGCGGACGTGGCGCAGCTGGAGGAGAACCTGAGCGCGCTCGGCTACGCCGGCTTCACCGTGGACGACACGTACTCCGACGCCACGGCCGCCGCCGTCCGCGACTGGCAGGAGGACCTGGGGGTCGGGGAGACCGGCCGGGTGGAGCCGGGGCAGGTGGTGTTCGCACCGGGCGCGGTCGCCGTGGAGAGCGTGACGGCGCAGCGCGGCGACCTCCTCGCGCCGGGCACCGACGTCCTGTCGTACACCGGTACCTCCCTGGCCGTCACCGCCGAACTCGACGTCGCGGACCGGCGGCTGGCGCGCCGGGGCGCGCAGGCCGGCGTGGAGCTGCCGGACGGGCGGACGGTGCGCGGGACGATCGCGGACGTGTCGGTGCGGACGCGGCCGGGCGAGGGCGGGGCGGAGGCGCAGACCGTCGTGGAGGTCGTCGTCCGGCTGAAGGGCGCGGAGGCGGAGAAGGCGGCGTCCGCGTACGACGAGGCGGGCGTGCACGTCCACTTCACCGCCGGGCGCCGCAAGGACGTGCTGACGGTGCCGGTCGCGGCGCTGCTGGCGCTGGCGGAGGGCGGCTTCGGGGTGGAGGTCGTGGCGGACGGCACGACGCGGTACGTGCCGGTGGAGACGGGGCTGTTCGCGAACGGCCGGGTCGAGGTCTCGGGCGCGGGCCTCACGGCGGGCACGAAGGTGGGCATGCCGCGGTGATCGAGCTGACGAACGTGACGAAGACCTACGCCGGCGGCGTCACCGCGCTCGCCGGGGTGTCCCTGCGGGTGGCCGCGGGCGAACTCGTCGCCGTCACCGGCCCGTCGGGGTCGGGGAAGTCGACGATGCTGCACGTGCTCGGCACCCTGGACCGGCCGACGTCGGGCGGGGTGCGGATCGCCGGGTACGACGTGGGCGCGCTGTCCGACGCCGGGCTGTCCGCGCTGCGCGCGCACCGGATCGGCTTCGTCTTCCAGCAGTTCCACCTCGCGGGCGGCACGACGGCCCTCGACAACGTCGCCGACGGCCTCCTCTACACCGGCCTGCGCCCGGCGGAGCGGCGGCGGCGGGCGGTGCGGGTGCTGCACCGGGTGGGCCTGGGGCACCGCATGGAGCACCGGCCGCACGAGCTGTCGGGCGGCGAGCGGCAGCGCGTCGCGGTGGCCCGCGCGGTGGCGGGGGACCCGCCGCTGCTGCTGGCGGACGAGCCGACGGGGGCGCTGGACACCGCGTCGGGCGCGCGGGTGGTGGAGCTGCTGCGGGAGCTGAACGAGGCGGGGACGACGGTTGTGGTGATCACGCACGAGCGGGAGCTGGCGGCGGAGCTGCCGCGGCAGGTGCGGCTGCGGGACGGCCGGGTGGAGCAGGACGGTACGGAGCGGGACCGGGCGGAGTGGGACGGGGTGGTGCGGGCATGAGGCCGGCGGTGGACGGGATCCGCCCGTCCCGGCTGTGGCCGGGTGACGTGGTGCGCGGCGGTGCGGTGGGGTTGCGTACGCGGCCGCTCCGGGCGGTGCTGTCGGCGCTGGGCATCGCGATCGGGATCGCGGCGATGGTGGCGGTGGTGGGGATCTCGTCGAGTTCGCGGGCGGATCTGGACCGTACGCTCGACTCGCTGGGCACGAACCTGCTGACGGTGTCGCCGGGCCGGACGATGAGCGGTGCGGAGGCGAAGCTGCCGCTGCGGGCGGAGGACATGGTGGCCAGGATCGGGCCGGTGGCGTCGGTGTCGGCGATCGGCGAGGTCGCGGACACCAACGTCTACCGCACGGACCGGATCCCGGAGGCGGAGACGGGCGGGCTGGCGACGTACGCCGTACGCACCGACCTGCGCGCCACGACGGGGGCGCGGCTGCACGCCGGCACGTGGCTGAACGCGGCGACCGCGCGCCACCCGGCGGTGGTGCTGGGCGCGACGGCCGCGGAGCGGCTGGGCGTGGGACGGGCGGCGCCGGAGGTGCGGGTGCTGGTGGGCGGCGAGTGGTTCACGGTCGTGGGGATCCTGCGGCCGGCCCCGCTGGCGCCGGAGCTGGACGTCGCGGCGCTGGTGGGCTGGCCGGCGGCGCAGGACCGGCTGGGCTTCGACGGGCACGCGACGACGGTCTACACGCGGTCGGCGGACGCGGACGTGGCGGCGGTCCGGTCGGTGCTGGGCGCGACCGCGAACCCGGCGGCGCCGAACGAGGTGGAGGTGTCGCGCCCGTCGGACGCGCTGGCCGCGAAGCGGGCGGCGGGCGAGGCGTTCACGCGGCTGCTGCTGGGGGTGGGCGCGGTGGCGCTGCTGGTGGGCGGCGTGGGGGTGGCGAACACGATGGTCATCTCGGTGCTGGAGCGCCGCACGGAGATCGGCCTGCGCCGCGCCCTGGGCGCCACCCGCGGCCACGTCCGCACCCAGTTCCTGGCGGAGTCGCTGCTGCTGTCGGCCCTGGGCGGCACGGCGGGCGCGCTGCTCGGCGCGGCGGTGACGGCGTCGTACGCGGCGTCGCAGGGCTGGCCGCCGGTGATCCCGCCGTGGACCCTGGCGGGCGGCCTGGCGGCCACCGTGACGGTGGGCGCCCTGGCCGGCCTCTACCCGGCCCTCCACGCCAGCCGCCTCCCCCCGACGACGGCGCTGGCGACGCCGTAGGCGGGGCAGGGCGGGGGGCTGCCCCGCCCTGCCCGACAGCCTGGTGCGGGCCCTGGAGGAGGGCCCGCGCCCGGCGCTCCCGCAGCTGGTCCGGGATCCAGGACACCGGCCGGTCTCCTCCCGGCCGGTCCACGGCCCGTCCACGGCCGGTTCCGGCGCCGCGCCGCCGCGCGGCGCCCACTCCTCGCTCGCACCGTTCCGCGGCAACCGCCAGGGCGGTGCTACGAGCCCGTACCGCGCGTCGCGCCCCCCGCCCGGCCGCCCGGCGCGGAGTCCAGGACGACCACCTCCGACGCCTCGAAGCCCACCCCCACCCGCTCCCCCACCTCCGGCGCTTCCCGCAGCGCGACGGACGCCTCCAGCTCCGGCCCGCTCTCCGGCCGCAGCACCAGCACCACGTGCTCCCCCCGGAACGTCCGCCCCACCACCTCGCAGCCCAGCCCCGTCCCGGCCGGCGGCCCCACCCGCACCCCCGCCGGCCGGATCAGCAGCGTCCGCTCCCCCGACGCACCGGCGGCGGCCGACACCCCCACCTTCCCCCACGGCGTGTCCGCCACGTCGCCGTGCACCGTGGCCCGCACCACGTTCGCGAACCCGAGGAACCGCGCCACGAACTCGTCCGCGGGCCGCTCCCACACCTCCGCCGGCGTCCCGGTCTGCGCGACGCGCCCCTCGCGCATCACCACCACCCGGTCGGCCAGCGCGAACGCCTCTCCCTGGTCGTGCGTGACCGCCAGCACCGTCGTGCCCAGCCGGCCGAAGAGCTGCCGCAGCTCCACCACCAGCCGTTCGCGCAGCGAGCGGTCCAGCTGCCCGAGCGGCTCGTCCAGCATCAGCAGCTGCGGCGACGGCGCCAGCGCCCGCGCGAGCGCGACCCGCTGCTGCTCCCCGCCGGACAGCGCGGCCACCGCGCGCCGCTCCGCCCCGGGCAGCCCGACGAGCGCCAGCAGCGACGCGACGCGCTCCCGGGCCGCCGCCCGCGAGACCCCGTGCATGCGCAGCCCGAAGGCCACGTTCCCGCCGACGTCGCGGTGCGGGAACAGCTGCTGGTCCTGGAACATCAGGCCGAGCCCCCGCCGGTGCGCCGGCACGCCCGCGAGGTCCCGCCCGCCGAGCAGCACCCGCCCGGCGGCGACGGGCTGGAGGCCGGCGACGGCCCGCAGCAGCGTGGACTTGCCGCTGCCGCTGGGGCCGAGGACGCTGACGATCTCGTGGTCGGCGACGTCGAGGCGGATCCCGTCGACCGCCGCGCGGTCGCCGTAGCGGACGGTGACGTCGTCGAGTACGAGCATCAGAACTCTCCCGCCTGGTTCTTGCGGACGCGCTCCAGCAGCAGCAGTGCCGCCGCGCACACGGCCATGAGGATGGTGCTCAGCGCCATCGCCTGCCCGTAGTTGGTCTCCCCGGCGCGGCCGAGGAGCCGCGCGACGGCGACGGGCAGGGTGGGCCGGTCGGGCCCGGCGATGAAGACGGTCGCGCCGAACTCGCCGAGGGAGACGGCGAAGGCGAAGCCGGCGGCGACGAGCACGGCCCGCCACACCAGCGGCAGGTCGACCTCCCGCCAGGCGCGCAGCGGGGAGGCGCCGAGGACGGCGGCGGCCTCCCGCAGCCGGTCGTCGACGGCGCGCAGCACGGGGAGCATGGTCCGTACGACGAACGGCACGCCGACCAGCGCCTGGGCGAGGGGCACGAGGATCCAGGAGGACCTGAGGTCGAGCGGCGGGCTGTCGAGGGCGATGAGGAAGCCGAAGCCGACGGTGACGGCGGAGGTGCCGAGCGGCAGCATCAGCAGCGCGTCGAAGCCGCGGACGAGGGGCCCGGCGCGGCGGGTGACGGCGGCTGCGGCGAGGCCGCCGACGACGACGGCGAGGACGGTGGCGACGGCGGCGTAGGCGAGGGAGTTGCCGACGGCTTCCAGCGGGGGGACGGCGAAGGTGCCGTCGCTCTCCTGCAGGGCGCGGTAGAAGCCGGGGCCGTGGCCGCCGGGGGTGGCGAAGGACCGTTCGACGAGGACGGCGAGGGGGCTGAGGAGCAGGACGGCGACGACGGTGAGGACCCCGCCGAGGAGGGCGCGTTCGCCGGGGGTGCGGGGGCGGCGGGCGGTGGTCTCGGGGGCGACGAGCCGCAGCGCGGTCTCCTGGCGGCGCACGGTCCAGGCGTGCAGGGCGAGGACGGCGGCGACGGCGGCGAGTTGCACGAGGCTGAGGACGGCGGCGGTGGGCAGGTCGAGGAAGTCCGCGGTCTGGCGGTAGATCTCCACTTCGAGGGTGGCGTAGGAGGGGCCGCCGAGGATCTGGATGACCCCGAAGGAGGTGAAGGTGAAGAGGAAGACCATGAGGGCCGCGGCGGCGACGGCGGGACCGAGCGCGGGCAGCGTGACGTGCCGGAACGCGGCGAGGCGGCCGGCGCCGAGGACGCGGGCGGCCTCCTCCTGGCGGGGGTCGAGCTGGGACCACAGGCCGCCGACGGTCCGTACGACGATGGCGAAGTTGAAGAAGACGTGGGCGAGGAGGATGGCCCAGACGGTGGTGTCGAGGCGTACGCCCCACCAGCCGTCGAGGACGCCGCCGCGGCCGAGGAGGGCGAGGAACGCGGAGCCGACGACGACGGTGGGCATCACGAACGGCACCGTGACCAGGGCGCGCAGCAGGTGTTTGCCGGGGAAGTCGAAGCGGGCGAAGACGTACGCGGCGGGCAGGGCGAGGAGCAGGGTGAGGCCGGTGGAGGCGGCGGCCTGCCAGAGGGTGAACCACAGGACGCCGACGATGTCGGGGTCGCCGAGGACGTCGGGGAGGCGGCCGAGGTGCCAGCGGCCGTTCTCGCGCAGGCCGCGGGCGACGATGGCGCCGACGGGGTAGGCGAAGAAGACCGCGAAGAACGCGGCGGGGACGGCCATGAGCGCGAGCCGCCCGGCGGGGCCGCGCACCCCGCCGCGGCGGGCCCCGCCCCCGCCCGCGGGACCGGGGCCGTCCCCGGGGCCGGGGCCCGCGGCGCGGGTTACTTCACGACCAGCGAGGTCCACGTCTTGATCCACTGCTCCCGGTTGTCGTCGATGACCGCCGGGTCGAGGGTGTGCGGGTCGGCGATCTCCTCGCCGTAGCGGGTGAACACCTCGGGCAGCTCGGTGTTCTCGCGCGCAGGGTGGACGAACATCTGCAGCGGCATGTCCTGCTGGAACCGCTCGCCGATGAGGAAGTCGATGAGGGCCTTGCCGCCCTCGGTGTTGCCGGCGCCCGACAGCAGGCCGGCGAACTCGATCTGGCGGAAGCAGGTGCCGGTGGCCACGCCGGTGGTGGCTTCCTTCGGCCGGGACTCCATGTCGAGGACGGGCGGGCTGGAGGCGTACGAGACGACGAGCGGCTTGTCGCCCTTGCCGGCGCCGGAGAACCGCTCGTAGTAGGCCTGCTCCCAGCCGTCGACGACCTCGACGCCGTTGTCGTCGAGCCTGCTCCAGTAGTCCTCCCACCCTCCCCCAGAGGCTTCGCCCTGGGCGGTACCCCCATTCCCGTACTCGTCGGCGGTGGCGAGGAGGAAGGCCAGACCCGGGGAGGAGGTGGCGGCGTTCTCGGTGACGAGGAGGTCCTTGTAGCGGGGGTCGGCGAGGTCGTCGAACGTCTGCGGCGGGTCGAGGTTCTCCTTCTCGAAGTACGCGCGGTCGTAGTTGACGCACACGTCGCCGTAGTCGACGGGGGTGACGCGGTGCTCGCCGGCGTCGAGCTGGAGTTCCTCCGGGATGCGGTCGAGGCCCTTCGCCTCGTACGGGGTGAAGATCCCGTTGTCGAGGCCGCGGGAGAGCAGGGTGTTGTCGATGCCGAAGAAGACGTCGCCCTGGGGGTTGTCCTTGGACAGGACGGCCTGGTTGACGGCGGAGCCGGCGTCCTTGCCCCGGAGGATGTCGACCCGGTACCCGGACTGCTTCTCGAACGCCTTCAGCACGTCGTCGGAGGCGGCGAAGGAGTCGTGGGTGACGAGGGTGACGCTCTTGTCGTCCGAGCCGGACCCGGAGCCGTCGCCGGAGTCCGAGCCGCAGGCGGCGAGGCCCAGGGCGAGGGACGCGGCCAGTGCGGTGGTGACGATGCGCTTCATCGGCTGCTTTCGTGACGAGCGGGCAGCCCGGGCAGCAGCGGAGTGTCGACCGAACTTCCTACCCAGAATGACCTGGGCGAGGTTCGAGGGTCAGCGGCCTGGACGGTGCCGCACTCTCAGCGCTGCGAGCGCTCCCCTGTCGGTGTGTACACCCTGAACGGTATCAGGCGGGCGTCCCGCCCGCGGACGCCGCGAGCTGCCCGCAGGCCCCCTCGATCTCCTGGCCGCGGGTGTCCCGCACGGTCACGGGCACGCCGTGGGACTGGAGCGCGGCGACGAACGCCCGCTCGTCCTCGGGCCGGGAGGCGGTCCACTTGGAGCCGGGGGTGGGGTTGAGCGGGATGAGGTTGACGTGCGCGCGGCGGCCCTTGAGGAGGCGGCCGAGCAGGTCGGCGCGCCACGCCTGGTCGTTGACGTCCTTGATCAGCGCGTACTCGACGGAGACGCGGCGGCCGGAGCGGGCGGCGTACTCCCAGGCGGCGTCGAGGACCTCGCGGACCTTCCAGCGGGTGTTGACGGGCACGAGGGTGTCGCGCAGCTCGTCGTCGGGGGCGTGCAGAGAGACGGCGAGGCGGCACTTCAGGCCCTCGTCGGCGAGGCGGTGCATGGCGGGCACGAGGCCGACGGTGGAGACGGTGATGCCGCGCTGGGAGAGGCCGAGGCCGTCGGGCTCGGGGTCGGTGAGGCGGCGTACGGCGCCCAGCACGCGGTTGTAGTTCGCCAGCGGCTCGCCCATGCCCATGAAGACGATGTTGGACAGCCGCGCGGGGCCCCCGGGCACGTCGCCGTCGCGCAGGGCGCGCATGCCGTCGACGATCTGGTGGACGATCTCGGCGGTGGACAGGTTGCGGGTGAGCCCGGCCTGGCCGGTGGCGCAGAAGGGGCAGTTCATGCCGCAGCCGGCCTGGGAGGAGATGCACATGGTGACCCGGTCGGGGTAGCGCATGAGCACCGACTCGACCAGCGTGCCGTCGAAGAGCCGCCACAGGGTCTTGCGGGTGGTGTCGCCGTCGCAGCTCAGGTGGCGTACGACGGTCATCAGCTCGGGCAGCAGGCCCTCGGCGAGCCTCGCCCGGGACCCGGCGGGCACGTCGGTCCAGCCGGCGGGGTCGGTGGCGTAGCGCGCGAAGTAGTGCCGGGAGAGCTGCGCGGCGCGAAACGGCTTCTCCCCCAGTTCGGCGACGGCGTCGCGGCGCTCGGCGGGCGTGAGGTCGGCGAGGTGCCGCGGCGGCTTCTTGGCACCACGGGGGACGGCGAAGGTGAGTTCTCCTGGCTTGGGCATGATCTGGCCATTGTCCCAGACGCGGCGGTCAGCCCGCACCCACGAAGATCACCATGAGCAGCCAGACCACCGGCGCCGTGGGCAGCAGGGAGTCGAGGCGGTCCATGATGCCGCCGTGGCCGGGCAGGAGCGTGCCCATGTCCTTGATGCCGAGGTCCCGTTTGATCATCGACTCGGCCAGGTCGCCGAGGGTGGCGCTGGCGGCCGCGGCGGCGCCGAGCAGGAGACCCTGCCACCAGCGGCCGTCGTCGACGAGGAACTCCATGCACAGCGCGCCCGCCGCCATCGCGAAGGCCAGCGCGCCGGCGAGGCCCTCGCGGGTCTTGCCGGGGCTGATCCGCGGGGCGAGCTTGTGGCGGCCGAGCTTGTAGCCGACGGCGTACGCGCCGGTGTCGCTGATCACCGTGAGGATCAGGAACGTCAGCACCCGCCACGGGCCGTCGTCGTCCGCGGCGAGCATCAGCGCGACGAAGGTGGCGAGGAAGGGCACGTAGAACGCGGCGAAGACGCCTGCGGTGACGTCGCGCAGGTAGTTCTCCGCGGGGCCGCTGAGCCGCCACACGGGGACGGCGAGCGCGGTGAGCGCCAGCGCCGCCCCGGCGCCCTCGGCGCCGCGCGCGTACCCGGCGACGACCGTCGCCACGCCGCCGAGCACCAGCGGCACCAGCGGCGTGCGGATTCCGCGGCACTCCGCGAGCCGCGACGTCAGCTCCCACAGCCCGACCGCCACGGCGGCGGCGATGACGCCGACGAACACCGCTTGCACCACGAACAGCGCGGCGAGCACGATGGCGCCGAGGCCGAGCCCGACGCCTATGGCGGCGCCGAGGTCCCGGCCGCCGCGGCGCCGTCCGGGGGCGGCGGGCGGCGGCGTCGCGGAGGAGCCGTCCGGCGCGTCCGGCTCCCCTGGGGGACCGGTGGAGGGTTCGTCGGGGGTGTCGTCGCCTGACACGGTGGGCATGCGCGGAGTCTGCGCCCTTTCGGCCCCGCCGTGCACGGGACCCGCCGGGGCCCGGCTGGAGGAGTCGTTCATCAGACCTCGAGCAGCTCTGCTTCCTTGTGCTTGAGCAGCTCGTCGACCTGGGCCACGTACTTGTGGGTGGTGTCGTCGAGCTCCTTCTCGCCGCGGCGGCCCTCGTCCTCGCCGACCTCGCCGTCCTTGACGGCCTTGTCGATGGTCTCCTTGGCCTTGCGGCGCACGGAGCGGATGGCGATCCGCGCGTCCTCGCCCTTGGCCTTGGCGACCTTGATGAACTCCTTGCGGCGTTCCTCGGTGAGCTGCGGGAAGACCACCCGGATGAGGTGGCCGTCGTTGGAGGGGTTGACGCCGAGGTCGGAGTCCCGGATGGCCTGCTCGATGTTGCGCAGGGCGCTCTTGTCGAACGGGGTCACCACCGCCATCCGCGGCTCCGGCACCGAGAACGACGCCAGCTGGTTGATGGGGGTCTGCGTCCCGTAGTAATCCGCCGTGATCTTGTTGAACATCGCCGGATGGGCCCGCCCGGTGCGGATCGCGGCGAAGTCGTCCTTGGCGACCACGACGGCCTTCTCCATCTTCTCCTCGGCTTCGAGGAGGGTCTCTTCGATCACCACTGGCTCCTGGTCTCTTCTGTGAGCGGACCGGGGATGCGCCCCGGCGGCCCGTACCATGCCTGCACGGTGTCCGACCGGCAGGCCGTTGTCCATCCCTCAGACCCGGCTGCCGTGCGCGCTCACGAGCGTACCGATCTTCTCACCCCGCACCGCCCGGGCGATGTTGCCCTCCTTCAGCAGCTCGAAGACGAGGATCGGCAGCTCGTTGTCGCGGCAGAGGGTGACGGCCGTGGCGTCGGCGACCTTGAGGTCGCGGGTGATGACCTCGCCGTATTCGAGGGCGTCGAACTTCACCGCGTCGGGGTTCTTCTTGGGGTCGGCGTCGTAGACGCCGTCGACGCCGTTCTTGCCCATGAGCAGTGCCTCGGCGTGGATCTCCAGGGCGCGCTGCGCGGCCGTGGTGTCCGTCGAGAAGTACGGCATGCCCATGCCGGCGCCGAAGATGACGACGCGGCCCTTCTGCATGTGCCTGATGGCGCGCAGCGGGATGTACGGCTCGGCGACCTGGCCCATGGTGATCGCGGTCTGCACCCGGGAGCCGATGCCCTCCTTCTCCAGGAAGTCCTGCAGGGCGAGGCAGTTCATGACCGTGCCGAGCATGCCCATGTAGTCGGAGCGGGCCCGGTCCATGCCGCGCTGCTGCAGTTCGGCGCCGCGGAAGAAGTTGCCGCCGCCGATCACCACCGCGATCTCGTACCCGTCGCGGACGACGGCGGCCACCTCGCGGGCGATCGCGTGCACGACGTCCGGGTCGACGCCGAGATCACCGCCGCCGGAGAACGCCTCGCCGGACAGCTTCAGCAGGAAGCGCGCGCCGTCCTTCTTCGTGTGGTGGCCGTGGTCCGCCTGCTCGTGGCGGCCGTGGTCCGCGTCGGCGTCCTCGTTCATGAAGTCTCCTCGTGCGCATGCGAAGGAGGCCATCGCCGTGGGGTTCTCATCCACCCATTCCCGGCAATGGCCTCCTCGTCACTTCCGCGGCCCGGCGACGGTCGCCCGCACCGGCCCGCTACAACTGAACCCGACCCTAGCGGGGCCGGCGGCCGTTCGCCGTACACCGTGCACGCCGCGCGCACTCCGCGCGCCGTTCGCCGTGCGGACACGCGCGCCGGACGGCACGGTGCCCGCGGGCGGCGCCGGTGCTCAGGCGCCGACGCGGATGCGCGCGAACCGGGCCACCTGCACGCCCGCCTCGCCGAGCACCTTCTGCACCGACTTCTTGTTGTCCTTGGCGAACGGCTGCTCCAGCAGCACGTTCTCCTTGAAGAAGCCGTTCACGCGGCCCTCGACGATCTTCGGCAGGGCGGCCTCCGGCTTGCCCTCCTCGCGCGAGGTGGCCTCGGCGACACGGCGCTCGTTCTCCACCGTGTCGGCCGGGACGTCCTCGCGGGAAAGCCAGCGCGGCGCGAAGGCGGCGATGTGCTGCGCCACCTCCTTGGCCGTCTGCGGGTCGGCCTTGTCGAGCTCGACGAGCACGCCGACCTGCGGCGGCAGGTCCGGCGAGGTGCGGTGCATGTACGTGCCGACGTAGGCGCCCTCGAAGCGCGCGAAGCGGTCGAGGACGATCTTCTCGCCGAGGGAGGCGTTGGCCTCGTCCACGTACGCCTGGACGGTCTTGCCGTCGATCTCGGAGGCGAGCAGCGCCTCCAGGTCGGCCGGCCTGCTGGCGGCGACGTGCTCGGCGAGCGCGTTGGCGACGGCGAGGAACTTGTCGCCCTTGGCGACGAAGTCGGTCTCGCACTTCAGCTCCAGCAGGACGCCGGAGGTGTTGTCGTCGGCGATCAGGGAGACGACGGCGCCGTTCTCGGCGGAGCGGCTCTCACGCTTGGCGACGCCCTTCTGGCCCTTGACGCGGAGCAGCTCCACGGCCTTGTCGACGTCGCCCTCGGCCTCTTCCAGCGCCTTCTTGCAGTCCATCATGCCGGCGCCGGTGAGCTCCCGGAGCTTCTTGACGTCGGCGGCGGTGAAGTTCGCCATGATTCGGTGGTTTTCTCTTCTCGACGGGGGACTGGGTTCGGGCGGATCAGGCCTGGGGGGCGTCGCCGGACACCTCCGCGCCGTCGGCGGCGTCGGCAGTCTCGGCGGTCTCGGCGGTCTCGGCGGCCTCCGGGGCCGGCTCGGCGGCCGGGGCGGTGCCCTCGTCGGCCTGCTCGGCGGCGGCGGCCTCGGCGGTCTCGGCAGAGGTCTGCACCTCGGCCTCGGCGGCGTTCTCGTCCTTCTTCTCGACCGCGGCGTCCTTCTCCGCCTTCGCCGCCTTCTCGCCGGCGAGCAGGTCGCGCTCCCACTCGGCGAGCGGCTCGGCGTCGGACTTGACGGCCTTCTCGTCGCCGGCGGCGGCACCGGAGCGGGCGATCAGGCCCTCGGCGACGGCGTCGGCGATCACGCGGGTCAGCAGGGTGACGGAGCGGATCGCGTCGTCGTTGCCCGGGATCTTGTAGTCGACCTCGTCGGGGTCGCAGTTGGTGTCGAGGATCGCGACGACCGGGATGCGCAGCTTGCGCGCCTCGCCGACGGCGATGTGCTCCTTCTTCGTGTCCACGATCCAGACGGCGCTGGGCACCTTCTGCATGTCGCGGATGCCGCCGAGGGTCTTCTCCAGCTTGGCCTTCTCGCGGGAGAGGACGAGCAGCTCCTTCTTGGTCAGGCCGGACGCGGCCACGTCCTCGAAGTCGATGGCCTCCAGCTCCTTGAGGCGCTGCAGCCTCTTGTGGACCGTGGAGAAGTTGGTGAGCATGCCGCCCAGCCAGCGCTGGTTCACGTACGGCATGCCGACCCGGGTGGCCTGCTCGGCGATGGCCTCCTGGGCCTGCTTCTTCGTGCCCACGAACATGATGGTGCCGCCGTGCGCGACGGTCTCCTTCACGAACTCGTAGGCGCGGTCGATGTACGACAGCGACTGCAGGAGGTCGATGATGTAGATGCCGTTGCGCTCGGTGAAGATGAAGCGCTTCATCTTCGGGTTCCAACGGCGGGTCTGGTGCCCGAAGTGGACGCCGCTCTCCAGCAGCTCCCGCATCGTGACGACGGCCATGGCCGTACTCCTCGTGTGTCTCGGTTGTGCGGTGGCCGGCCGGCCGCCGCTCCTGACGCCCCTGCGCGTCGCGCCTCCGGCGGGGAGCCGGGGGACCGAGTGACGCGGCCACCTTCAGGCAGGTGGCGGGGCGTGCGAAGTCGACCCGGTGAGCCGGGTCGCCACCAGAAGTGTACGGGACGGCGTCACCCGCCTGCGCCACGGAGCCCGCCCGCGGCCCGGCCGCACGGGGCCCGCGGGGCCCGCCGCGGGGTCCGGGACGCCGGTTGTCCACAACCGGCCGGTACTCCACAGATCCCGCCCGCCCTCCCCACACCCCCCGCACCCCCCGCCAGGCTTTCCCCATGAACGGACGACGCCACCCCCGCCCGGCCGGCGCACGCCACGGAGCAGCCCCCGCCCCGGCGCACACGAGGACACCGGCGCTGACGGGGGCCGCACCGGGCCGGGCGGGGGTCCCTCCGGGGTGGGCGGGGGCCCCGCCGGGGCGGCTGCCGCGGTGGCTGCTGGCCGCCGGCCTCGCCACCGGCCTGGCGACGGCCGCGTGGCACACGCCCCCGTTCACGCCGACCGGCACACAGGCGGTGGCGGAGGCGGGTGGGGAGGGGGAGGGGG
>NZ_BAAAPF010000199.1:0-13598 GCF_039531005.1 Streptomyces synnematoformans | reverse complement strand
CCGCTTACCGCGGGCCCTGCCCCGGCGCGGGCGGGTCGTCCCCTTCGGCGCCGGCCAGCCCCGCCTCGTAGGCGAGGATCGCGGCCTGGACCCGGTTCTTCAGCTCCAGGCGCGCCAGCACCTGGCTGACGTACGCCTTCACCGTGCCCTCCACGAGGTGCAGCCGCCCGGCTATCTCCGCGTTCGACAGGCCCGCGCCGACGAGGGCGAGCACCTCGCGCTCCCGCGGGGTGAGCGCCTCGGCGCGCTCGCGCGCCGCCTTCTCGCGGGTCAGCCGGCCGCCGCTGACGCGCTGGATGACGCGGCGGGCGACGTGCGGGGAGAGGTACGAGGCGCCGCCGGCGGCGGCGCGGACGGCGGCCATCAGCTCGTACGGATCGCCGGACTTGAGCAGGAAGCCGGCGGCGCCGCTGTCGAGCGCGCCGGCGATGTACTCGTCCTCGGAGAAGGTCGTGAGCATCACGACCGCCGTTTCCGGTGCGGCCCGGCGCAGCTCCGCGGCGGCGCCCAGGCCGTCGAGCACGGGCATGCGGATGTCGAGCAGGGCGACGTCGGGGCGGTGCCGCCGGGCCAGCTCGACGGCCTCGCGCCCGTCGCCGGCCTCGGCGACGACCTCGATGTCGTCCGCCGCGGCGAGGATGGCCCGCACCCCGCCGCGGACCATGGCCTCGTCGTCTGCCAGCAGAACCCTGATCGTGTCGCGCCCGGGCGGCTCGTGGCGCTCCCGGGGCTCCCGGGTTTCCGGGGGCGGCGGTGGCGGTGGCGGCGGCATCTGCGGCTGCCCTACGCGCGCTTGCCGCCGGACGCCGGGCCCGTGCCCAGCTCCCTGCTGCGGTCGCGGGCCGCCTCGATCGCCGCGATCAGGGCAGCCCGCACGCCGTGGTTCTCCAGCTCGCGGATCGCGTTGATCGTCGTACCCGCCGGGGACGTGACCGCCTCGCGGAGCTTGACGGGGTGCTCGCCGCTGTCGCGCAGCATGACCGCCGCGCCGATCGCCGCCTGGACGATGAGGTCGTGCGCCTTCTCCCGCGGCAGGCCGAGGAGGATCCCGGCGTCGGTCATGGCCTCGACGAGGAAGTAGAAGTACGCCGGGCCGGAGCCGGACAGCGCCGTGGCGGCGTCCTGCTGCGCCTCGGGGACGCGGAGCGTCTGGCCGACGGGCTTGAAGATCTCCTCGGTCCGCAGCATGTGCTGCTCGACCGCGTGCTTCCCCGCGGAGATGACGCACATGCCCTCGTCCACGAGCACCGGCGTGTTCGGCATGACGCGCACCACCGGCGCGCCCTCCGGCAGCCGCTCCTCGAAGAAGCCCGTCGGGATGCCGGCGGCGGCCGAGACGACCAGCCGGTCCGCCGGCACGTGCGGCGCGAGGTCCTCCAGGAGCGTGCCCATGTCCTGCGGCTTGACGGTGAGGATGAGGGTGTCGGCGCGCTTGGCGGCGTCGCCGTTCGAGACGGGCTCGACACCGTAGCGTTTGCGCAGCTCTTCCGCGCGGTCCGGACGGCGGGCGGTCACGAGCAGGTCGTCGGGCGACCAGCCGGCGCGGATCATGCCGGAGAGCAGGGCCTCGCCGATCTTTCCGGCGCCGAGTACGGCGACTTTCTGGGTCATGCCGTCCATCCTCGCACCGCCGCCCGACAACCCGCCGAGTTATCCACAGCCCGGACACCGCCGCAGGTCAGGCCGTACGGCGCCGGAGCGTCGCCGCGGCCGGGCCGTCCGCCGCCGCCTGCGGCGCCTCGCGCCGGAACAGCGCGCCCGGCCACCACGTCCACCGGCCCAGGTCGAGCGCCAGCGCGGGCACCATGACCGTACGGACCAGGAACGTGTCCAGCAGCACGCCCACGCCGACCAGCACGCCCAGTTGCGCCATCGTCACCAGCGGCAGCCCCGCGAACACCGAGAACGTCGCGGCGAGCACGACCCCGGCCGACGTGATCACCCCGCCGGTCGACGTCAGCCCGGCGATGACGCCCCGCGCGTGCCCCTGGACCGCGACCTCCTCCCGGACCCGGGTCACGAGGAAGATGTTGTAGTCGATGCCGAGCGCGGTCAGGAAGACGAAGCCCATCAGCGGAATGGACCAGTCGACCGCGGCGAAGTCGAAGACGTGGTCGAAGAGGAGGTACGACGCGCCCAGCGCGGCCACGTACGACAGCACGGCGGTCGCGAGCAGCACCAGCGGCGCCACCAGCGCCCGCAGCAGCCCGATCAGCACCAGGAACACCACCAGCAGCACGATCGGCACCACCGTCCGCAGGTCGCGGTCCGCGGCCCGCTCGGTGTCCAGCGCCTCCGCCGTCGTGCCGCCGACCAGCGCGTCCGCGCCGTCGACCGCGCCCACCGCGGTGCGCAGCGCGTCGACCGTGTCCTTGGCCGCGTCGCTGTCGGGCGCGTCGTCGAGGGTGACGCGCAGCGCGGCCGGCCCGCCGTCGCGGGCCGCCTCGCCGTCCGCCACCGCCGCGACGCCGTCCACCTGCGCGGCCGCGGCCCGTACGGCGTCCTTCGCGCCCGCGTTCGTCACGATGTCGGCGGGGTCGGAGGCGCCGGAGGGGTAGTGCGCGGAGATGCGCTCCTGCGCGACGACCGACTCGGGCTTGTCCTGGAACAGCTCCGACTGCTTGAGCCCGAAGTCCATGCCGACGACGCCGAGGGCGAGCGCGCCGGTCACGCCCAGCGACACCAGCCACGACCGGCGCGGCCGGCGCGCCACCGCGGCGCCGATGCGGGACCACACCGTGCGGTGCCCGTGCACGGGGGTGCCGTGGCGCGGCACGAACGGCCAGAAGACCCAGCGGCCGACGATGACCAGCAGCGCCGGCAGCACCGTCACCAGGGCGAGGAACGCGCACACCGCGCCCACCGCGCCGACCAGGCCGAGCGAGCGGGAGGAGCTGATGTCGGCGAAGTACAGGCAGGACAGGCCGACGGCGATGGTGGCGGCCGAGGCGAGGACCGCGGGGAAGGTGCGGCGCAGCGCGAGCTGCATGGCGGCGTGCCGGTCCTCGTGGCGGTGCAGCTCCTCGCGGTAGCGGGCAATGAGCAGCAGCGCGTAGTCCGTACCGACGCCGAAGACGAGCACCATCAGGATGCCGGCGGACTGCGGGTCGACGGGCAGGGAGGCGTGCTTGGCGAGCAGGTACGTGGCGGCCTGGGTGAGGACGGCGGCGAAGCCGACGGCCAGCACCGGGAAGAGCCACAGGACGGGGCTGCGGTACGTCATCAGGAGGAGAAGGGTGACCACGGCCAGGGTGGCGAGCATCAGCGTCACGTCGAGCGAGTCGAAGACGGCGACGGAGTCGGCGAGGGACGCCGCCGGGCCGCCCACCGCGACGTCGACGCCGGGCGGGGCGCCGTCGGCGGCCACCTCGCGTACGGCGTCGACGGTGTCGCCGACGTCGTCCTCGTCGACGAGCGGCACGACGGTCATGAGCGCGCCGCCGTCGTCGGACGGCACCGGCGGCGTCACCCGCTCGCCCGCGGCGACGTACGGAGCGAACGCCCGCACGTCGGCCGCCGCCTTCTGCCGGCCGGCGTCCGTCATCGCACCGTCCGGCACGCTGTAGACGGCGACGGCTGGCATGATCTCGTCGTCGCGGTCGCCGCGGAGCTTCTCCAGCTCCGTGTTCAGCTCGGCGGACTCCGCGCTGCGCGGCAGGAAGGCGTTGGGGCCGGTGTCCTCGACGTCGCCGAGCTTGCCGGCCAGCGGGCCGAGGGCGACGACGAGGAGTATCCAGGCGGCCAGTACCAGCCATTTCGTCCGGCGTCCTCCGGGGGCAGCCACGAGCTGCTTGAACCGAGCGGACATGGGATGGTCTCCTTCAAGAGAAGTGAATCGGGGCGCACGACAGCCCCGCACCGCGGCCGCTGTGGTTTGCCGACCAGGCCGTGGCGCGTGAGTGTGCCGGGGATTGCTTCGTCCTCGTACGGGCCGGAAGTTGCCGCTTCCGGCCCGTACGCATGCTGCGGTTACTCGATCTCGCGCATCATCTTCTCCACCGAGGTGATGGAGCGCCGGGCCTCGGTCAGCTCGTCGATGCTGCGGCGGTGGAGTTCGAGGTTGTCCTCCAGCAGCTGCTGGTACTTGACGGCCAGCTGCCGGTACTGCTCCTCGCGGGCGGCGATCATCTTGGCCCGCCAGGTGGCGGCGATCTGCCAGACGACCACGATCAGCAGGGCGAAGAACCCGGCGGCGCCGACCGCACCGACCAGGGCACCGACCGTCTCACCGCTGTCGGCGAGGTGCACCGTCTGCTCGTTCATGTGGCTTCCTCTTTCACCGTCTCGGGCTTCCCGGTGCCGGTCTGGTCCTTCCCGGGCGGCGGGCTCTCGGGCCCGCCGTCACCGTCGCCGATGGTGCGGGCGGCCTCCTCGATCAGCTCGGGAGTCAGCTCGTACCGGAACGAGACCACCTCGTAGAACTTCATCGCCTTGCCGTCCTCGGACAGCTCCAGCGAGCCGGTGATCAGGCCCGCGGCCTCCAGCCGCTGCAGGTGCATGTGCAGCAGCGGGCGGCTCATGCCGATCTCGCGGGCCAGCCGGCTGACGTAGTTCCGGCCCCCGTGGAGCGCGGCGATGATCCGCAGGCGGTGCGGATTGCCGAGCGCCGCGAGGATCTTCAGCAGTTCGTCTCCGGTCGGGGCCGGAGCGGGCGTTCCAGCCATCTGCGACCCCTTCGTGCGTCGGTGTGTAAGTCAAAGCTGACAGGTGTCCGGAGGACCTGTCAAAGAGAACTGACACATGTCCGGGACGTCTCGGGGTGCCTCCGGGCGCGGCTCAGGGTTTCCCCTGAGAGGCGCGCCGACCTGCGCCGCCGGCGGTGCGGGGCGGGCGGTGCGGGTCAGCGGCGCTTCTTGCGTTTGCGCTTCGCCGGGTTGCCCGTGCGGGACGAGCGCCGCCGCTCGTACTGCTGCAGCCGGTACTCGTAGTCCGTGCGCACCATGCCCTCGCCCGGCGCCTCGACGAAGCTGCGCACCGTGTACGCCACCAGCACGCCGACGAAGCCGATGACCCGGATCGGCCGCCACGAGTTGTCCGCCGGGCCGGCGTCGTGCGGGCGGCTGAAGCCGCCCAGGGTGCGGGTGAAGGCCAGCGAGCTGCAGACCGCGAAGGCGACGATCATCAGCAGCTGCACGATGCCGCCGCTGTCGGCCAGCTGCAGTCCGTTGAACGACAGCGCCAGCAGGAGCGCGCCACCGGCGGCCAGCACGAGGGCCCCGACGGCCAGGCCGGCGCGGCGGGCCCAGTAACCGCCCGAGCGGTCGACCCAGGTGGTGCCGAAGAACCGCAGGGTCTCGGGCAGGGGCACGCCGTCGGGGCTCTCGGGCCGCTGGTTGTCGCTCACGCACCCGATTATCGCGGAGCCCCCGCGGCGTGTCGCGACCCCCTCCGGACCTCGCGCACGGGGCTCCTCCGGCGCGGAGCGGGTCCCGGTCAGCCCGACAGCTGGGTGACGTCCCGCACCGCGCCCTTGTCGGCGCTGGTCGCCATCGCCGCGTACGCCCGCAGGGCGGTGGACACCTTGCGCTCGCGGTTCTTCGGCGCGTACCGCCCGCCGAGGGCCGCGCGGCGCTCGGCGAGCGTCTCCTCGTCGACCAGCAGCTCGATGGTGCGGTTCGGGATGTCGATGCGGATCGGGTCGCCGTCCTCGACCAGCGCGATCGCGCCGCCGGCCGCCGCCTCCGGGGAGGCGTGGCCGATGGACAGCCCCGACGTGCCGCCGGAGAAGCGGCCGTCGGTGACCAGCGCGCACGCCTTGCCCAGGCCGCGGCCCTTGAGGAACGAGGTCGGGTAGAGCATCTCCTGCATGCCGGGGCCGCCCTTGGGGCCCTCGTAGCGGATGACGACGACGTCGCCCTCCTTGACCTGCTTGCCGAGGATCTTGTCGCACGCCTCCTCCTGCGACTCGCAGACGACCGCGGGGCCCTCGAAGGTGAGGATGGAGGCGTCGACGCCCGCGGTCTTCACTACGGCGCCGTCCGCGGCGATGTTGCCCTTGAGCACCGCGAGCCCGCCGTCCTTCGTGTACGCGTGCTCCAGGGAGCGGATGCAGCCGCCCTCGGCGTCGGTGTCCAGGGACTCCCAGCGCTCGGACTGCGAGAACGCCGTCGCCGACCGCACGCAGCCGGGCGCCGCGTGCCACAGCTCGACGGCCTCGGGGGACGGGGAGCCGCCGCGGACGTCCCACCGCTTGAGCCAGTCCGCGAGCGAGTCGGAGTGCACGGCGTGCACGTCCTCGTTGAGCAGGCCGGCGCGGTACAGCTCGCCGAGGATGGCGGGGATGCCGCCCGCGCGGTGCACGTCCTCCATGTAGTACGTCCCGTTGGCGGTGACGTTCGGCGCGACCTTCGACAGGCACGGCACCCGGCGGGAGACGGCGTCGATGTCCGCCAGGCCGTAGTCGAGGCCGGCCTCCTGGGCGGCGGCCAGGAGGTGCAGGATCGTGTTCGTGGAGCCGCCCATGGCGATGTCGAGGGCCATGGCGTTCTCGAAGGCGCTGCGGGTCGCGACGTTGCGCGGGAGGACGGTCGCGTCGTCCTGCTCGTAATAGCGCGAGGCCAGCTCGACGACCGTGCGCCCCGCGGCCTCGTAGAGCGCCCTGCGGGCGGTGTGGGTGGCGAGCACCGAGCCGTTGCCGGGCAGGGAGAGGCCCATGGCCTCGGTCAGGCAGTTCATCGAGTTGGCCGTGAACATGCCGGAGCAGGAGCCGCAGGTGGGGCAGGCGTTCTCCTCGATGCGCAGCACGTCGGCGTCGGAGACGGCGTCGTTCGCCGCGTCCACCATGGCGTCGATCAGGTCCAGCTTGCGGACCGTGCCGTCCACGAGGGTGGCGCGGCCGGCCTCCATGGGGCCGCCGGAGACGAAGACCGTGGGGACGTTCAGCCGGAGGGCGGCCATCAGCATCCCGGGGGTGATCTTGTCGCAGTTGGAGATGCAGACGAGGGCGTCGGCGCAGTGCGCCTCGACCATGTACTCCACGGAGTCGGCGATGAGGTCGCGGGAGGGCAGGCTGTAGAGCATGCCGCCGTGGCCCATGGCGATGCCGTCGTCTACGGCGATCGTGTCGAACTCGCGCGGCACCGCGCCGGCGGCCTTGACCGCCTCGGAGACGATGCGGCCGACGGGGGCCAGGTGGGTGTGGCCGGGGACGAACTCGGTGAAGCTGTTGGCGACGGCGACGACCGGCTTGCCGATGTCCTCGTTCGCTACGCCCGAGGCCCGCATGAGGGCGCGGGCACCCGCCATGTTGCGGCCGTGGGTGACGGTACGGGACCTCAGCGCGGGCATGTTTCCCTCCCGGGGGGCGGCACATCTGAAGGTTCTGAGCCTACGCCTCCTGCTCAGGGTTCGGACCGGTTGTCCACAGTCCGGGACGGGGGTGTTGCCTCACGGGCCGGGGTGGGCCGGGCCGGGGGTTGGGGGTGGGCGGCCGTTGCTGTGCGGTGCGGCCGGGGGGGGGGTGTTCCCCGATCCCGCCCCTTCCCGAAACCGGGGGCTGCCGCCCCCGGCCCCCCGCCGGGGCTCCGCCCCGGGCCCCGGGCGGGGCTCCGCCCCGAACCCCTCGGGGCTCCGCCCCGAACCCCGCCTGGGGCTCCGGCACGGCCCTCGGTGGGGCTCTGCCCCCGCCTGGGGCTTCCGCCCCAGCCCCCCGCGGGGCTCCCCCGCCTGGGGCTTGCCCCGGACCCCGACCGGGCCCGCCCCAGACTCCGACCGGGCTCTGGCCCGAAACCCGCCCCGGCTTCGGCCCGGGCCCTGGCGGGCTGCCTTCCGGATTCCGTGGGGTGTCAGCGGGTGGGGCTACGTTAGGCGCATGGCTTCCCGTAAGAGCGGTGGCAGGGACCGCCCCGCGTACCGCTGTGCCGAGTGCGGCTGGTCCACCGTCAAGTGGCTCGGCCGCTGCCCCGAGTGCCAGGCGTGGGGCACGATCGAGGAGGTCGGCGCGCCCGCCCTGAAGACGACGGCCGCCGGCCGGGTCACGACGTCCGCGCTGCCCATCGCGCAGGTCGACGCCCGCCAGGTCGAGGCCCGCGGCACCGGTGTGCCCGAGCTGGACCGGGTGCTCGGCGGCGGGCTCGTGCCCGGCGCCGTGGTGCTGATGGCCGGCGAGCCCGGGGTGGGGAAGTCGACGCTGCTGCTCGACGTCGCGGCGAAGGCCGCGGTCGGCGGCGAGCGCACGCTGTACGTCACCGGGGAGGAGTCCGCCGGCCAGGTGCGGCTGCGCGCCGACCGCATCGGCGCGCTCAGCGACGGGCTGTATCTGGCCGCCGAGACCGACCTGGCCGCCGTCCTGGCCCACCTCGACGAGGTCAAGCCCGCGCTGCTCGTGCTGGACTCCGTGCAGACCGTCGCCTCCGGCGAGATCGACGGCGCCCCCGGCGGCATGGCCCAGGTGCGGGAGGTCGCCGGCGCGCTGATCCGCGCCTCCAAGGAGCGCGGGATGGCCACGATCCTCGTGGGACACGTGACGAAGGACGGCGCCATCGCCGGCCCCCGCCTGCTGGAGCACCTCGTGGACGTCGTGCTGCACATCGAGGGCGACCGGCACGCCCGGCTGCGGCTGGTCCGCGGCATGAAGAACAGGTACGGCGCGACCGACGAGGTCGGCTGCTTCGAGCTGCACGACGAGGGCATCATCGGCCTCGCCGACCCCAGCGGCCTGTTCCTGACCCGGCGGGACGAGCCCGTGCCCGGCACCTGTCTGACGGTGACCCTGGAGGGCCGCCGGCCGCTGGTCGCGGAGGTACAGGCCCTCACGGTGGACTCGCAGATCCCCTCCCCCCGGCGCACCACGTCCGGTCTGGAGACCTCCCGGGTCTCGATGATGCTGGCCGTGCTGGAGCAGCGCGGCGACATCCGCGCGCTGTCCAAGCGGGACATCTACAGCGCCACCGTCGGCGGGGTGAAGCTCTCCGAGCCCGCCGCCGACCTGGCGGTCGCGCTCGCGCTGGCCAGCGCCGCGAGCGACAGCCCGCTGCCGAAGAACCTGGTCGCGGTCGGCGAGGTCGGGCTGGCCGGCGAGGTGCGGCGGGTGACGGGGGTGGCCCGGCGGCTGGCCGAGGCGGCCCGGCTCGGGTTCACGCAGGCGCTCGTGCCCGCGGACCCCGGCAAGATCCCAGCGGGCATGAGAGTACGGGAGGTTGCGGACATAGGGGACGCGCTGCGTGCCCTGCCGGCCGGCCGGCGGCGCGCGGGCGGCGGGTCCCGTGAGCCGGGCGGGGAAAGCGAGCCGAGGGAGTCCCGGCACCCGGAGGAGGTGCGCCGGTAGACTTTGCCCCGGTCTCTTCCGTGCGGGGGAGCGCAGGGGGCTCGTGCGTGCGCCTCGCCGGTGCACGGGTGGAGTGCCGAAACGACGACCGGAGGATTCCGGAGGATTCCAGTGGCAGCAGGCGACCGGGCAGGCGCCCCGGGCAGAGCCGGCGGCAGTCCCGGTTCCGACGCCGCGGTACGGGCCGCGCTGAGCGCGGTCGCGCCCGGCACGGGGCTGCGCGACGGCCTCGAACGGGTCCTGCGCGGCAACACCGGCGGGCTCATCGTGCTGGGGACGGACAAGACCATCGAGTCCATCTGCACCGGCGGCTTCGTGCTGGACGTCGAGTTCACCGCGACGCGGCTGCGGGAGCTGTGCAAGCTCGACGGCGCCGTGGTCCTCGACCGGGACATCACGCGGATCGAGCGTGCGGGCGTGCAGCTGCTGCCCGACGCCTCGATCCCCACCGAGGAGACCGGCACCCGCCACCGCACCGCGCAGCGGGTGTCCATCCAGAGCGGCTTCCCCGTCGTCTCCGTCAGCCAGTCGATGCGGCTCATCGCGCTGTACGTGGGCGGCCAGCGGCGCGTGCTGGAGGACTCCGCCGCGATCCTCTCCCGGGCGAACCAGGCGCTGGCCACCCTGGAGCGGTACAAGCTGCGGCTGGACGAGGTCGCCGGCACGCTCTCCGCGCTGGAGATCGAGGACCTGGTGACCGTGCGGGACGTCTCCGCCGTCGCGCAGCGGCTGGAGATGGTGCGCCGGATCGCCACCGAGATCGCGGAGTACGTGGTCGAGCTGGGCACCGACGGCCGGCTGCTGTCCCTCCAGCTCGACGAGCTGATCGCGGGTGTCGAGCCGGAACGCCAGCTGGTCGTCCGGGACTACGTCCCGGAGCGCACCGGCCGCCGCCCGTACACGGTGGACCGCGCGCTCACCGAGCTGGACCGGCTCTCCCACGGCGAGCTGCTCGAACTGCCCATCGTGGCCCGCTCCCTGGGCTACCCGGGCGTGCCCGAGACCCTCGACTCCGCGGTCTCGCCGCGCGGTTACCGGCTGCTCGCCAAGGTGCCGCGCATCCCCAGCGCCGTCATCGACCGGCTCGTGGAGCACTTCGGCGGCCTGCAGAAGCTGCTCGCGGCCAGCGTGGACGATCTGCAGACGGTCGACGGCGTGGGCGAGGCGCGGGCCCGTTCGGTGCGCGAGGGGCTGTCGCGGCTGGCGGAGTCGTCGATCCTGGAGCGCTACGTCTGACCCGGCGGGCGCGCGACGCCGGGCGCGCCGTCGGCTTCCCGTGCGCGGACGACCCCGCGCGGGATGTACGTCCGTCAACGCCTGTTCGCGGGCGCCGTCACGCCGGCACGCCTTACGCCGTCACGCCTTCTCCAGCACGAACGGCGCCGTGGCCGTCGCGAACCCCGCCGCGTCCAGCTCGGCCTCGTAGCTCCCCGCCCCCGCGGTGCCCGCCTCCGGCGTCGCGCAGCGCGGCTCGCTCGCCCGCCTGTCCCACTCGTACGTCCGCGAGACCTCGCTGCCCGCCGGCACCGCCAGCAGGATCGGGTCGGTCGTCCACGGGCAGTCGTCCGACGCCCACCACCGGTCCTCGCCGCCGGTCGCCGCCGAGATCGTGAGCACCGCCGAGGTCGGCGAGAAGTCCAGCTTGCAGTCCTTGGCACCGGAGTTGACGGCGGTCAGCTCGAACACCGGCCGCTCCCCCGGCGCGTACGAGCGCTCCCGGCTGCGCAGCGTCAACTCCACGTCGCCCGCGGCGCAGTCGGCCATCGACGAGCCGGCCGGCACACCGTCCGAGCCCACCCCGAAGCCGCCACCCGCGCCGCCCGCGGAGCCGGTGCCCGCGGAGCCGCCGTTCCCGTCGCCGTCGCCGGAACCGCCGGACCCGCCGGTGTCCCCGGCGCCGTCCGAGCCGCCTGAGCCCCCGGAGTCACCGGAGCCGCCGTCCCCGTCCCCGTCGCCGGAACCGTCGGTGCCGCCGGAGCCGCCGCCGTTCTCCTCGCGCCCGCCGGGGCGTTCGTCGATCACCGACGAGTCGTCGGTCGGTCCCGGAGTGATCGACTCCGCCGGGTTCTTGCCCTCGTTTGCGGTCTTCTCGCCGTCGCCGCCGCCGAGGTTGACGACCAGGACGGCGAAGATCACGAGCACGGCGAGCAGGCCGAGCAGAACTGCCCGGCGTCGCCAGTAGATGGTGGACGGCAGCGGACCCACAGGACGGCGGAAAGATCCCACGCGGAAACCTTACGAGACTTGGGGCGCAAGGCGGTCTCGTACCCGCCGTGCAGTCTGACTTTCGTCAGGGGAGCGTACTGACTTTCGCCGGAAGTGGTGAATCGAGCACGCTTCGTACCGTCCCGGCATGAACGACGAGCTGTACCGGTACGTCACGTCCCTCGCCCGCCGCACCCCCGACCGGCTGCACACGCTCGCCGAGTTCGGCACGGACGCCGGGCTGGTGCTGCTGGCCGCGCTGTTCGCCGCGGCCTGGTGGGCGGCGCCACGCCGGGCGCCGGTCGTCGCGGGGGCGGCGGGCACGGTGGCGGCGTACGGGCTGAGCGAGTTGCTGAAGGCGTGGGTGGCGCGGGAACGGCCGTGCCGGGCGGTGCGCGAGGCGGCGGAGCCGCTGGCGGAGTGTCCGCCGCCGGGCGACTGGTCGTTCCCCAGCAACCACGCGACGATCGCCGGCGCCGCGGCGGTCGCGCTGGCGCTGGCGTGGCCGCGGATCGTGGCGTGGGTGCTGCCGTTCGGCGTACTGCTGGCGGCGTCGCGGGTCTTCGTGGGCGTGCACTACCCGCTCGACGTGGCCGCCGGGTTCGCGCTCGGCGCGGCGGTCGCGGCCGTTGCCGCGGGGGGCGCGGTCGCGGGCGGGGGTATGGCTGATGCGCGCGTCCGGATCCGCGCACGCCCCGGCCACGGTGCGCACCCCGCACGCCGCGAACACTTTCGCGGCGACGACGTCCCCCATTGAGTGGGAACGTCACCCGTGGGAGTGAGAAGGTCCCAACTGCCCCGGTCCATAAGCGACCATGCGCCTACCTTCGCGGGGTGACGAGCAGCACCGACCCCGAGCCCACCCGGCGGCCGTCGCCGGAGCAGCACCCGCCCGCGCAGTACGAGCCCTACCTGGACGGCCTTTTCACGTACTGCATGTCGGTGCTGTGCGACCACGACGACGCCGTCGCCGCCCTCGGCGACGTACTCGCCATCGCCGAACGCCAGCCGCGGCGGCGGCCGGCGACGCCCGCCGAGTGGCGGCCCTGGCTCTACTCGCTGGCCCGCTGGGCCTGTCTGCGCCGGATGGAGCAGAAGCCGGCGCCGCGGTCGGCACCCAGGCCGGCGCAGCGGCCCCACGCACCCAGGCCGGCCCGGCAGCGGCCGCCCGGGGAGAAGCGATCCTTCACCGCCGCGGGGGCCGGCGCCGGGGCGGGGCCCGAGGCAGAGGCGGTGCCCCCGGGCGGGGCGGGGTTCGAGGGAGGGGCGGGGTCCGAGGCCGAGACCGTACCCGGGGCCGGGACTGTGCCCGAGAGCACGCCCGGCGCCCGGGCCGTGCCCGGGGCCCCGCGCGGGGCCGGGGCCGAACCCGGGGCAGACAGCGCGCCCAGCGCCACGCCCGGCGCCGGGTCCGCGCCCCGAGCGGGGGCTGGAACCGTGCCCGGGACCGGAGCCGGGGCCTGGGCTGTGCCCGGGGCCGGGGGCCCGCCGGGGGCCGGGGTCGAGAACGCACCAAGTGGGCCCGCGTCCGAAAGCGCGCCCGGGGCCACGCGCTCGCCCGAGAGCACACCCGGGGCCGGAGCGGGGGCCGGGGCCGAGAGTGCGCCCGGGGCCGAGGCCGCCCCCCTGGCCGGAGCCGGGGTCCCGCCCGTACTCGGGGCCGGGGTCCCGGCCGCACCCGGAGCCCGGGGTGCCGACGACCCCGGGGGCGGGGGTGCGGGCGATCCTGCCGGTCCGGAGCGGCGTCGTGAGCTGGCCGCGCTCGCCTGGCCCGAGGCCGCCGGCACGACGCCCGAGCAGCGCGAGGCGCTGGAGCTGGCCGTACGGCACCGGCTGCCGGCCGACGAGGTCGCCACCGTACTCGGCGAGGACCCGGACGCCGCCCGCGTGCTGCTGTCCACCGCCGCCGCCGAGGTCGAGCGGACCCGGGCCGCGCTCGCCGTCGTCGACCAGCACGGCTGCCCCGCCATCGCCCGGCTCGCCGGCGACAGCCGGCTGTTCCTCAGCGCCGCGCTCAGCCGCGAGCTGGTCCGGCTCGCCGACGACTGCACCGACTCCGGGCTCGCCGCCGAGCGCGCCGGCGCCGGCTGGGCCTGGCCCGGCACGCTGCGCGCCGCGCGCCCCGAGG
>NZ_BAAAPF010000198.1:0-13607 GCF_039531005.1 Streptomyces synnematoformans | reverse complement strand
CCAGGTCTGGGCCATGTTCGAGGACCTGGCCCGCACCGTCGCCGCGTACCGCAGCGCCGTCGACTTCGCCGACTCCCGGATGGACCGCGAGCTGGACCAGCTCCTCGCCGACCCGCGCGCCCGCATGGGCTCCGTCGCCGACTCGGCGCGCGCCGAGGTGCTCGCCCGCCACTCCACCCTGGTCGACCGGGCGCGCGAGGTCCTCGACCGCGACCTCGGGCAGCTCGTCGCCGAGGCCGGGGTCGTCGAGCCCGCGCTGCCGCCCGCCTACGCCTCCTGGGCCAGCCCGGTGTGGCACGAGTACGAGGTGCCCGAGGACGCCCCGATGGCCCTGCGCCTGGGCGACCTCCACCTCCCCGAGCACACGGAGCTGCGCATTCCGCTGCTCGTACGGCTGCCGCTGGAGCGCGGCCTGTGGGTGGACAGCGGCGCGTCCCCGCTCGGCCCGGGCGCGCTCGACGCCGACCCGGGGCGCGCCTTCCCGGACTCCGCGGAGCGGCGCGCGCTGGCGCTCGACACCGCCGTGGCGCACGCCGCACGGCTGCTGTCGGTACACCCGGCGGGCGAGTTCAACGTCCACTTCATCGACCCGGGCGGTACCGCCACCGCGGCGCTCACCCCGCTGCTCCACTCCGGCGTCCTCGCCGAGCCGCCGCCGAAGGGCGCCGCGGCCGTCACCGACACCCTCACCCGGCTGACCGAGCGCATCGACCTGGTGCAGATGGCCCTGCGCAGCGGCGCCGCCGACGCGCTGCCCCCGGACCTCGACCCGGCGCAGCAGCTCCTCGTGGTCAACGACTTCCCGCACGGCTTCGACGACCGCGCCATCAACCAGCTGCGGTACCTCGCCGACGAGGGCCCCTCGGTCGGCGTGCACCTGCTGATCGTCGCCGACCGCGAGGACGCGAAGGGCTACGGCCCGCTGCTGGACCCGCTCTGGCGCAGCATGCTGCGCCTCACCCCCACCCCGGACGACCACCTGGCCGACCCCTGGATCGGCCACGCCTGGACGTACGAACCGGCCCGCGCCCCCCGGGGCAGCCGGGTGCTGGAACAGGTGCTGGCCCAGGTCGCGGCGGCCCGCCGCGCCCTGCGCCGCTGACCGCCCCCGGCGGCTGACCCCGCCCACGCCGCACCGGCCCGCAGGCACCGCGCCTGCGGGCCGGTCGCGTGGTGCCCGCGGGCGGGCGGCGTCCCTTGTGACCTCGGCATTTGATCTACACTTTGCCTTCCATTGGCTCGTTCTATACAGTCGAGTGCCGGACCAGCCGCGGAGGACGAGTGGACGTATCGCTGACCCTGTGGGTGCTCACGATCGTGGGCCTGTGCGCACTGATCGGCACCGACTTCTTCGTCGGCCGGAAACCGCACGAGGTGTCGCTGAGGGAAGCCGGCACCTGGACGGTCATCTGGATCATCCTCGCCGGGCTCTTCGGCATCGGGCTGTGGATCTGGGGCGGCGGCCAGGCGTCCGGCGAGTTCTTCGCCGGCTACGTCACCGAGAAGTCCCTGAGCGTCGACAACCTCTTCGTCTTCGTGCTCATCATGGGCAAGTTCGCGGTCCCCCCGCAGTACCAGGCCCGCGTGCTCATGGTCGGCGTCCTCATCGCGCTGGTGATGCGCGCGGCCTTCATCGCCGCGGGCGCCGCGCTGATCGCGTCGTTCTCCTGGGTCTTCTACATCTTCGGCGCGTTCCTCATCTACACCGCCTGGAAGCTCATCGAGGAGGCCAGGAACGAGGAAGAGGAAGGGGAGTGGGAGGAGAACCGGCTGCTCAAGGCCGTCGAGCGGCGCTTCGCGGCCACGGACACGTACCACGGCACGAAGCTGGTCATCACCGAGAACGGCAAGCGGCTGATCACGCCGATGCTGGTCGTCATGCTGGCCATCGGCACGACGGACCTGCTCTTCGCGCTGGACTCCATTCCCGCGATCTTCGGTCTCACCCAGGACCCGTACATCGTCTTCACGGCCAACGCCTTCGCGCTGATGGGCCTGCGGCAGCTGTACTTCCTGATCGGCGGCCTGCTCAAGAAGCTGGTCCACCTCTCCTACGGCCTGTCGGTCATCCTCGGCTTCATCGGCGTGAAGCTGGTGCTCCACGCCCTGCACGAGTCCGGGGTCCACGTCCCCGAGATCAGCACGGCGGTGTCCCTGAGCGTCATCGGCGGCGTCCTGGTGATCACGACGATCACCAGCCTCCGCGCCTCCCGCCGCATCGACGCGGAGGAGAAGGAGCACCCGGCAGAAGCGGCCCGCCGCCCCGGCACGGGCCACGACTGACGGCTACGGGATGCCGCTTCACCCGGTGCACCTCCTCCTGGAGCGCCATCAGGGTGCCCTCCGGGGGAGTCGCTGTGCGGGTCCGCACAGCGACTCCCCCCGTCACCCCCGGCCGCAGGCGGTCAGGTGCCGTCGATGCCGAAGAACGACACGGCCGCGGCGCCCATGCCGCCCATGGGGAGGCTGTGGCCGGCGCCTTGGACGCTGACGGCCTCGACCTGCACGGTCCCGCCCGAGTCGGCGAAGCGGTCGCGCGTCCAGCCGGGCTGCGGCTGGTCCGTCGAGGTCGGGGTCCGGCTCAGCCCGAAGACGTTGGTCCACTGATCGACCGCTTCCCCCTGAAGCTGGTACGGCACGAGGGGGTCTGCGGTGCCGTGCCAGAGCTGGACCCGGGGGCGGTCACCGGCGTAGCCCGGGTACGCGGCGCGGACCGCGTCGCCCCACTGCTGCGGGGTCCTGTCCATGCTGCCGTTGACGCACTGGCTGGTCCAGGGCGGGAAATCCGCTTCGTTGGCGAAGCAGGTGAAGGGAACGCCCATGAACGACGCCCCGGCCTGGAACACGTCCGGGTAGACGGCGAGCAGGGCTTGCGTCTCCATTCCGCCGGACGAACTGCCGGTGGCGAAGACCCGTCCGGGGTCGCCGCCGTGCTGCTGCTCCGCGTAGCCGACCATTGAGACGACCGACGCGGGGTCGCTGCCGCCGCCGTGGGTCTTGGACTCCGGTGACCACACGTCGAAGCAGTTGCCCATCGCCGTCTGCTTCGTCGCGGTCGGGAAGATGACGACGAACCCGTGCTGGTCGGCGAGCGAGATGAACTCGCTGGACCCGGCGAAGCCCGGCCCCGAGCCACCGCAGCCGTGCATGGCGACGACGATCGCCGGGCTGGCGGGCGTGGAATCCGGAACGTAGATGTGCATGCGCAGATTGCCGGGGTTGTCGCCGAAGTTGGTTACCTCGACGAGTTCGGCCGCGGCTGCCGGCGCCGGGACGGCGATGCCGGCGAGGGCGATCAATAAGCCGCTGCCGATGGCGGCGAGTGCGGCTCTGATGCGAGTCATGCTGCCTCCTGTTCTGGCCCCGCCCGCATCAAGTTAGGCAACTTGGAAACGACCGTCAATGATGTGTCAAATATTGGCCGAAGGGTGCTGTGCCGCTGTGTCGACGATGGTCGAGAGCCGCGCCGCGGCGAGTTCGTCCGCGGGACCGGTCAGCTCGGCCTGCAAGGTCCGGAACATCTCCTGTGCCCGCACACCCGGCCACTCCGGCGGCAGCAGCGCCGGCGGCAGCCGCGGGTCCTGGCGGATCAGCAGCAACCACTCCGCCGTCATCCGGGTGCGCTGCGACAGCGCGTCCCACTCACCGAAGGCACCGCCCGGCCAGCGGTCGAGGAAACCCCGGTAGCCCGCGGCGAGCGCCCGCAGGTCCCACGCCTCCCGGGCGATCTTCGCCGGATCGCTCCCCAGCGCCGCCTCGCCCCGGAAGACCGTCACGTGGTCGAGCAGGTCCAGTTCGGACAGCACCTGCGAGACATCCGCCGTGCCCGGCGAGACCCACAGCCCACTGCGCAGAGGGGCGAATCCGGCCCATCCCAGCCGGGTCCGCAGCGCGTGCCGGTCGGCGCGCCGCGTCTCCGGCACGGAGAACGCCAGCAGAGTCCAGCGGCCGTCCCACTCCCGGTCCACGATCTCGGCCTCCAGCATGCGCAGGCCGTCGCGCAGCACCGCGACCCCGCGCGGTGCCAGCCCGAAGAAGACCTGACGGCCACTGCGTACCGGCCGCAGGAGGCCACGGCGGGCCATCCGGGTCACGGCGGCCCGCGTGGCGTGCTCGCCGACCCCGAGCCGGTTCAGCACCGCGATGATGCTTCCCGCGGAGACGGCCACGCCGCGGCCGAGCACCTGGTCGCCGAAGAGGGCGAGCAGAAGCGTCTGGGGGCGCACGGCCCGCCCGACGTCGTCCGAGGCGTCCACCGGCTCCCTCCACGGTCCCTCCCGCCGGCGCGGGGCTGCGACAGGTTACCTCCGCCCGCCGCCGAGGACGCCGGGTCGCCGGGAAGTGTCCGGGGTGCCCACCCCGCGCGACGACGTCGGCCTGCTCCCGACCCGCTCCCGCCGCACCGTTCTCCGCGGCCAACTGGCGGAGCGAGTGACTCGGCGGCATCCGCCCCCTACACTCGGTAGCCGGATGTATCCGTGTCGTAGGTGAAGCGGGGGCCGCCATGGATCCAACGAGCTTAGAGACCGTCCAGGCTGCGGTGACGGCGGCTGCCCAGGGCGGCGGGTCGGAGGCCGGGCGGCAAGCCTGGGCCTCTCTCGCCTCCTTGGTGCGCCGGGCCTTCGGCCGGGACACGGAGGAGCCGGAGGGACCGCCGCTTCCGCTGGAGCCCGGGGACGAGAGCCAGATCCGGTCTCTTTCCGCCCTGATCTATGCCCGAGCACTTCAGGACCAGGGGTTCGCTGCGGCATTCGCCGAGTGGCGGAGGCAGAACGAGGTGGCGTTGACGCCCACGCAGGTGACCCACAACGTCGTCGGGGGACATGCCCAGGTCACCAACCTTGTGCAAGGGCAGAACGTCACCTGGAACACGAACACGTAGGGGGCGGCGCCGGGGTACGGGAGCCGTCGGCAAAGATCGCGAATGACCTCGACGATCTGGACGAGGCCGTGGACCTCGCCGACGAGATCGGCAACGGCCGCGTACACCCCCGGGGCTCACCCCGCCCAGCGGCTGGGGGATCTGCCGCAGGCGGCTGCCGGGCTCGGACACCTGGGCAGGCGGGACGAAGCCCTCCGGATGCTGTACGAGGGCGCCCAGCTGAGGGACGAGGCCGGCAGGCTGCCCCCTCCGGCCACGGCAGACCGGTGCAGTCGCTCCCGGGCCGTTCCGCGCACGTGAGGGCATCTGAGGGCGCCGTGAGGCTGAGCGTCCTTCCGCGTGCGGGCCGTCCGGCGTGGAGAGACTGACTTCTCGGCTACCAGCCGCGTTCCCGCCACTCCGGCAGGTGCGGGCGTTCCGCGCCCAGGGTGGTGTCGTGGCCGTGGCCCGGGTAGACCCAGGTCTCGTCCGGCAGCTCCGCGAAGATCTTCGTCTCCACGTCGTGCAGCAGGGAGGCGAAGCGCTCCGGGTCGCCCCAGGTGTTGCCGACGCCGCCCGGGAAGAGGCAGTCGCCGGTGAAGAGGTGCGGGTGGCCGTGGGGGTCGTCGTAGACCAGGGCGATGGAGCCCGGGGTGTGGCCGACGAGGTGCCGGGCGGTGAGGGGGATGCGGCCGACCGTGAGGATGTCGCCGTCGTCCACGAGGACGTCCGTGGGGACGTCGATGTCGGGGGCGTCCGCGCGGCCCGCGTAGGTGCGCGCGCCGGTGGCCGCGACCACCGGGGCCAGGGCCTGCCAGTGGTCGCCGTGGCCGTGGGTGGTCACGGCGGAGGCGATGCCGTCGGGGCCGACGAGGGTGAGCAGGGTGTGGGGCTCGTTCGCGGCGTCGATGAGCAGCTGCTCGCCCGTGGCGCGGCAGCGCAGCAGGTAGGCGTTGTTGTCCATCGGCCCGACGGCGACCTTGGAGATCATCAGATCGGTCAGCTCGTGCACGTCGGCGGCGCCGCCGACGGTGACCCTGCCCGTGTACGACATGGGCCCAGCTTCTCAGAGCGGAGGCAGGACCGGCAGTACGGCGCCGTCCAGAGCGTGTACGCCCGTGCCGGTGGTGCGGCCGGCGAGCCAGCCCATCAGGGCGTACGGGGCGCCGGTGACCCGCACCGGGCCGCCGGCGGACTCCCGGGCGCCCGTGGTCCAGGTCTCGCCGGCGGGGGTGGACAGCGACAGCGGCGGGACCTCGTCGTTGCCCGCGAAGCGGGCCGTGAGGAAGTCGATCTCGCGGGCCACGAAGTCGTCCGGGAGCTGGTCCAGGGTGTAGCCCGCGTCCAGGTCGACGTGGTGCAGCTCCACCTCCACCAGCCGCCGGAACGGGATGCGCGCCATGACGTCCGTCACACCGCCGCGCAGCTCGCAGCGGGCCGACCAGCCGTCCGCCGGGATGCCCGCGGCGGTCTCCGCCAGCCGCGCGGCCGTCGCGCGCACGTCGTCCAGCTGCTCGGCGAGCGGGCGGGCGGCGCCGGCCTCGATGTCGGCGTCGCGGGCCTCGGCGCTCGCGTACATGGGGCGGCCGGAGAGCACGTTGACCAGGGCGTCCGCGTTGCGGGCGAGGTGGGTGAGCACGTGGCCGCGGGTCCAGCCGGGCAGCGCGCTGGGCGCGCGGACCGCGTCGTCGCCGAGGGCGCCGAGGCCGGCGGCGCGGTCGAGGAGGCCGTCGGTGGCGGCTCGCACGGTGGCCATGTCGCGTACGGGGTCGTGCGTGCGACCTGCGTTTTCTGTCATCGGATCCCCCGGAGGCAGGTGGGTGGGAATGCTGGGCCGGACGGCGTTGTCAGACCCAGACGTTAGCGTGTGGCTCGATGGGAGAAAGCCGCGGACAGGTCCGTGGCCGCCCCCATACGCTTGACAAGGGGTGCCGCCCGCCCGGACGGTCCCCGCCGCTTCATCACGAAAGGTCCGACCGGCGTGGCCGACCGTCTCCTCGTCCGTGGCGCTCGCGAGCACAATCTGAAGAACGTCTCGCTCGACCTGCCCCGCGACTCCCTCATCGTCTTCACAGGACTCTCGGGGTCCGGCAAGTCGTCCCTGGCGTTCGACACGATCTTCGCCGAGGGCCAGCGCCGCTACGTGGAGTCCCTGTCCAGCTACGCCCGGCAGTTCCTCGGCCAGATGGACAAGCCCGATGTCGACTTCATCGAGGGCCTGTCGCCGGCCGTCTCGATCGACCAGAAGTCCACCTCGCGTAACCCGCGGTCCACGGTCGGCACGATCACCGAGGTCTACGACTACCTCCGGCTGCTCTTCGCCCGCATCGGCCACCCGCACTGCCCGGAGTGCGGCCGGCCGATCACCCGGCAGTCGCCGCAGGCGATCGTGGACAAGGTGCTCGCGCTGCCGGAGGGCAGCCGCTTCCAGGTGCTCTCGCCGCTGGTGCGCGAGCGCAAGGGCGAGTTCGTGGACCTCTTCTCCGACCTGCAGTCGAAGGGCTACAGCCGGGCGCGGGTCGACGGGCGGACGTCGACGCTGACCGACCCGCCCAAGCTGAAGAAGCAGGAGAAGCACACGATCGAGGTGGTCGTCGACCGCCTCACGGTCAAGGAGAGCGCCCAGCGCCGGCTGACCGACTCGGTGGAGACCGCCCTCGGGCTCTCGGGCGGCATGGTCATCCTCGACTTCGTCGATTTGGACGAGGACGACCCGGACCGTGAGCGGATGTACTCCGAGCACCTCTACTGCCCGTACGACGACCTGTCCTTCGAGGAGCTGGAGCCGCGCTCCTTCTCCTTCAACTCGCCGTTCGGCGCCTGCCCCGACTGCACGGGCATCGGCAGCCGGATGGAGGTCGACCCGGAGCTGATCGTCCCCGACCCGGACAAGTCGCTGGACGACGGCGCCATCCACCCCTGGTCGCACGGGCACACCAGGGACTACTTCGCCCGGCTCGTCGGCGCGCTCGCCGACGACCTCGGCTTCCGTACCGACATCCCCTGGGCCGGGCTGCCGCAGCGGGCGCAGAAGGCGCTGCTGCAGGGGCACCGGACGAAGATCGAGGTGCGGTACCGCAACCGGTACGGGCGCGAGCGGTCGTACACCACGTCCTTCGAGGGAGCCGTGCCGTTCGTCAAGCGGCGGCACGCGGAGGCGGAGAGCGACGCCAGCCGCGAGCGCTTCGAGGGGTACATGCGCGAGGTCCCCTGCCCGACCTGCAACGGGACCCGGCTGAAGCCGGTCGTCCTCGCGGTCACGGTGCAGGGCCGGTCGATCGCCGACATCTCGGCGATGTCGATCAGCGACTGCGCCGACTTCCTCGGCGCCATGGAGCTGACCGACCGGGACAAGACCATCGCCGAGCGGGTGTTGAAGGAGGTCAACGAGCGGCTGCGTTTCCTGGTCGACGTGGGCCTGGACTACCTGTCGCTCAACCGCGCCGCGGGCACCCTCTCCGGCGGCGAGGCCCAGCGCATCCGGCTCGCCACGCAGATCGGCTCCGGCCTCGTCGGCGTGCTGTACGTGCTGGACGAGCCGTCCATCGGGCTGCACCAGCGGGACAACCACCGGCTGATCGAGACGCTGGTCCGGCTGCGCGACATGGGGAACACGCTGATCGTCGTCGAGC
The DNA here is from genome assembly GCF_039531005.1 of Streptomyces synnematoformans. Lineage (NCBI taxonomy): Bacteria > Bacillati > Actinomycetota > Actinomycetes > Kitasatosporales > Streptomycetaceae > Streptomyces > Streptomyces synnematoformans. Next base: position 5,114 of record NZ_BAAAPF010000198.1, on the reverse strand, counting down.
ACGACGAGGACACCATCACGACCGCCGACTGGGTCGTCGACATCGGCCCGGGCGCCGGCGAGCACGGCGGCGAGGTGGTGCACAGCGGCCCGCTGAAGGAGCTGCTGGACAACGACCGGTCGGTCACCGGGCACTACCTGTCGGGGAAGAAGGAGATCCCCACGCCGGAGATCCGGCGGCCGGTCGACGGCGAGCGGCAGCTCGTCGTCCGCGGGGCGCGGGAGAACAACCTGCACGACATCGACGTGGCGTTCCCGCTCGGGGTGCTCACGGCGGTCACCGGGGTCTCGGGGTCGGGGAAGTCGACGCTCGTCAACGACATCCTGTACACGCACCTGGCGCGCGAGCTGAACGGCGCGCGGAACGTGCCCGGACGGCACACCCGGGTCGACGGGGACGACCTCGTCGACAAGGTGGTGCACGTCGACCAGTCGCCCATCGGCCGTACGCCGCGCTCCAACCCCGCCACGTACACCGGCGTCTTCGACCACGTCCGCAAGCTGTTCGCGGAGACGACCGAGGCGAAGGTCCGCGGCTACCAGCCGGGCCGGTTCTCCTTCAACGTCAAGGGCGGCCGCTGCGAGAACTGCTCGGGCGACGGCACGATCAAAATCGAGATGAACTTCCTGCCGGACGTCTACGTGCCGTGCGAGGTCTGCCACGGCGCGCGGTACAACCGCGAGACGCTGGACGTGCACTACAAGGGCAAGTCCATCGCCGAGGTGCTGGACATGCCGATCGAGGAGGCGCTCGCCTTCTTCGAGGCGGTGCCGGCCATCGCGCGCCATCTGAAGACGCTCAACGAGGTGGGCCTCGGGTACGTGCGGCTGGGCCAGCCGGCGCCGACGCTGTCGGGCGGCGAGGCGCAGCGGGTGAAGCTGTCGAGCGAGCTGCAGAAGCGCTCGACGGGCCGCACGGTGTACGTGCTGGACGAGCCCACGACGGGGCTGCACTTCGAGGACATCAAGAAGCTGATCGGAGTGCTGTCCGGGCTGGTCGACAAGGGCAACACGGTGATCGTCATCGAGCACAACCTGGACGTCATCAAGACCGCCGACTGGGTCGTCGACCTCGGCCCCGAGGGCGGCAGCGGCGGCGGGCTGGTGGTGGCGGAGGGGCAGCCCGAGGAGGTGGCGGCGGTGCCGGCCAGCCACACCGGGAAGTTCCTGCGGGACATCCTGGGCGACCGGGTGAGCGACTCACCTCCGGTGCGGAAGCGGGTGACCGCGAAGAAGGCGGCCAAGGCACCCGCCGCGAAGGGGTCCGTGAAGAAGGCGGCGGCGAAGAAGACCGCCGCGAAGAAGACGGCGGCCAAGCGGCGCGGCTGACGCGGCGGCCCGGCGGGCGGCCGGTCGCCGCCCGCCGGCCCGCCTCGGGGCGCGCCGGTCGCCCCCTACCGCGCCGCGCGGTGCCCGCGCACGGCCCTGTCACGCCGACAGGCTGACACACGGCACACGGCATCCCACCTGGTACGGACCTGCCTGACCCGGTCTCAAATGACGGACCCGCGGCGGCAATTGTTCGGCCGGAGTTTGCGCGCGCCCTCTGGTGTAGACCACTTTCCGCTGCCAGGCTGTGGCCCGCCGTGCGCAAGAAGCGTGCGTTCCCGTGTCGTTCCAAGGAGAAAACGTGCTCAGAGCGGGAGTACGCAGTAAACCCTTCCGACCCAGGGCCGTCGCGGCAGCGGCGGCTTCCTTGTTGCTCCTCGGGGCGCCCGCGGTCGCCGTCGGCCAGGAGCGGCCCGCCGCCCCCGCCGGCGCGGCCGGCCTCGTCTCCGTGCCCGCCGGCGAGGGCATGGACATCGCCTCCACCTCCCGGCCCGTCGCCCCCGGCATGGAGCTGACGTCCTTCGAGCGGCTGGAGACCGACAAGTGGCTCAAGGCCGACGCACTCAGCGTCGACCTGGGCGCCGGCACCCGCGTCGACTACCTCGGCGGCGCGGTCTCCGACCGCGCGCCCGTCTCCGAACTGGCCGCCGAGCACGACCCCGGCCCCGGCCGCACCACCGTCGCCGCCATCAACGCCGACTTCTTCGACATCAACGAGACCGGCGCGCCGCTCGGCCCCGGCGTCGCGGAGGGCCGCGTCACGCACTCGCCCGCGGCCGGCGTCTCCGAGGCCGTCGGTGTCGGCCCCGACCAGGCGGGCCGCGTGCTCGACCTGTACTTCGACGGCGCCCTCACCCTCCCCGACGGCGAGCACCCCCTCGGCGGCCACAACGCCGCCAACGTGCCCGCCGACGGCATCGGCGCGTACAACGCCCGGTGGGGCACCGCCGACCGGGCCCTGACCGTCGACGGCGCCACCGAGGTCACCGAGGTCGCCGTCGCCGACGGCACGGTCACCGAGGTGGCCGACGGGCCCGGGAAGGGCGCGATAGCCGAAGGCACCACCGTGCTCGTCGGCCGCGGCACCGGCGCCAAGATCCTCGCCGCGCTCCGGCCCGGCGACCGAGCGCAGGTGGAGTACGACGTCCGCACCGACGACGGGAGCCCCGTGCCCCGTACCGCGGTCGGCGGCCGCGGCGTCCTCGTCGAGGACGGCGCGCCGCAGGACTGGGAGGGCCGGCCGAACAACACCGCCGCCCCCCGCACCGCGGTCGGCTTCTCCCGGGACGGCGGCACCATGCACGTGCTGACCGTCGACGGCCGCCAGGCCGACGCCGGCGGCGTGACGCTCACCCAGCTGGCGCGGATGATGGACGCCCTCGGCGCGTACGACGCGCTGAACCTCGACGGCGGCGGCTCCTCCACCCTCGTCGCCCGCGCGGCCGGCTCCGACGAGCGGTTCGTGGAGAACTCGCCGTCCGACGGCGAGGAGCGGGAGGTCCCCAACGGCCTGGCGTTCACCGCCCCCGGCGGCAGCGGCAAGCTGCGCGACTTCCGCGTCACCACCGCCGCCGACCCCGCGCTCGCGCCCGGTGTCGACCCGGTGCCCGGCGGACACCCCGAGCGCGTCTTCCCGGGCCTGACCCGCGACCTCGACGCCGCCGGCTACGACGAGACGTACGGCCCCGCCGCCGGCCGCCCGCACTGGTACAGCACCGGGCCCGGCGTCGGCACCGTCGACCGCGACGGCACCTTCACCGCCCGCCGCGGCGGCACCGCGAAGGTCACCGCCCGCCGCGGCGGCGCGTCCGGGAGCATCGAGCTGACCGTCCTCGACCGGCTGGAGCGGATCACGCCCACCGGCGAGCGGGTCGGCCTCGCCGACCCGCGGGACGAGGCGTCCTTCGGCATCGTCGGCCGCGACGCCCACGGCGCCAGCGCCCCCGTCGACCCCGCCGACGTACGCCTCGACTACGACCGCGCGCTCTTCGACGTCGAACCGGACCCGCGCAGCGGCGGCTTCACCGTCCGTGCCCGCACCGCCGAGCCCACGGCGTCCGACGTGCTCAAGGTCACCGTGCAGGGGAAGGTCACGCACGTCGCGCTCACCGTCGGCCTCACCGAGGCGGCGCTGGCGGACTTCGACGACGCGGCCGACTGGACGTTCTCCACCGCCCGCGCCACCGGCTCGCTCGCCCCGGAGCCCGCGGGCCACACGGGCGCCGGCCTGAAGATCAGCTACGACTTCTCCCGGTCCACCGCTACCCGCGCCGCGTATGTGACGCCTCCGCAGGGCATCGACATCCCCGGCCAGCCGCTGAGCTTCGGGCTGTGGGTCAAAGGCGACGGCGAGGGCGCCTGGCCGTCTCTGCACCTGAAGGACGGCGCGGGCGCGAACCTCGTGCTCCGCGGCGATCACGTCACCTGGCAGGGCTGGAGGCAGCTGGTCTTCGAGGTGCCGGAGGGCACCCAGTACCCGCTGTCCGTCTTCCGCTTCTACCTGGCGGAGACCAGGCCGGCCAGCCAGTACAGCAGCGAGGTGGTCATAGACGAGCTGACCGCGCAGAGCCCGCCCGAGGTCGACCTGCCGCGCACGCCGGCCCACCGCGACCCGCTGATCGACTCCGGCGCCGGGACGGCGGACCGGGACTGGCAGTACGCGGTGATGTCCGACGCGCAGTTCGTCGCCCGCGAGCCGGACAGCCCCCTCGTCCGGCAGACCCGGCGCACGCTGCGGGAGATCAGGGCGGCCCGGCCCGACTTCCTCATCGTCAACGGCGACCTGGTCGACGAGGGTTCGCCCGAGGACCTGACGTTCGCCCGGCGGATACTGGAGGAGGAGCTGGGCGACGCCGTGCCCTGGTACTACGTGCCGGGCAACCACGAGGTGATGGGCGGCTCGATCGGCAACTTCGTCGCCGAGTTCGGCCCCGCGCAGCGGACGTTCGACCACAAGGGCACCCGCTTCCTGACCCTCGACACCTCCTCGCTGACGCTCCGCGGCGGCGGCTACGCGCAGATCGCCGAGCTGAAGCGGCAGCTGGCGGCGGCGGCGAAGGACCCGTGGGTGCGCTCGGTGACCGTCGTCCAGCACGTCCCGCCGCGCGACCCGACGGCGCAGCGCGCCAGCCAGCTCAGCGACCGCAAGGAGGCGCGGGTGCTGGAGGACTGGCTGGCGGACTTCCGGGCGCGTACGGGCAAGGGCGCGGCGTTTGTCGGCGGGCACGTCGGCACCTTCCACGCCGAGCGCGTCGACGGCGTGCCGTACCTGATCAACGGCAACTCCGGGAAGGCCCCGGCCACCCCGCCCGGCGAGGGCGGGTTCTCCGGCTGGTCGCTGGTCGGCGTCGACCGCGTCTCGTGGGGCGAGCAGCACCGGGCCCGGCGCGCGCCGCACCGCGGGCTGCCCGACTGGGTCTCCGTGCAGACCCGGCCGCACGTCGACGGGCTGGCGGTGACCGCGCCGGAGGAGGTCCGCGCCGGCCGCTCCGCGCCGGCGACGGCGTCGGTCGCGCAGGGCGCGCGGCAGGTGCCGGTCGCCTGGCCGGTCAGCGCGGACTGGTCCGGTACGGACCGGCTGCACATCGGCCCGCCGCGGGAGGCGGGCCGGCGCGACATCGCCGCGTACGACCCGGCCGCCGGCGAGGTGACGGGGCTGCGGCCGGGGACGGTCACGCTGACGGTGACGGTCAACGGCGTCACGCGGGGGGACCGCGTGACGGTCACCCGGTAGCGGTGCGGGCGGCGGTCGCGGGGGCCTGCGGGCCCCCCCCCCCCCCCCCCCGC
>NZ_BAAAPF010000197.1:0-13829 GCF_039531005.1 Streptomyces synnematoformans | reverse complement strand
TCCTGCCGGGGCCGGGCGGGACCGCGACGTACTCGCTGTTCCCGGTCGGCGGCGGTGCGCGGGACCCGCGCGAGACCGTGCTGTCCGACTGGCTGCTCGCCGTGGCGGCGGACGCCGGCGAGTGGCCGCCCGAGCGGCTGGACCTGCTGCACGGCGTCACACAGCTCGTCGCCGTGGAGCGGGAGCGCCGCGACGCCGAGCGGGCGGCGCTGCGCCTGCTGGCGCCGGAGGTGCTGGAGCTGGTGCAGGTCGACGCGCAGGCGGCGGAGGTCGCCGACCGGCTGCGGGTGGCGCTGCCGGTGCTGCTGCCGGGGGCGGGGGCGGCGCCGCGGTGGCAGGTGGTGGCGGCGCGGGTGGAGTGGGAGGTCCCGTACGGGCAGCCGGGGATCCCGGGCGGACCGGTGGCGCAGGCGATGCTGGAGGAGGTGCTGGCCGGCCCGCACCGGGAGCCCGCGGCCGGCGCCCGGCCGGCGGACCGGACCGCGGTGGCGCACGCCGACGGCGAGGCGGTGGCGCTGGTGCCGCTGGTGGCGCCGCCCGGGGCGCCGGAGCCGGCGGGCGGTTGGGAGGGCGCAGGCGGCGCAGCCGGCGCAGCCGGTGCAGACGGCGGAGTCGGGGCAGTCCGTGCGGACGAGGCGGCCGGGGCGGCGGGCGCCGGAGGGCTGCGCGCCGAGGCGCTGCTCACCGCCGTCCGGGAGCCGCTGGCGCGAGGGCTGGCCCACGACGGCCGGCTCACCCTCGGCGTCAGCGCCGCCGTGCACTCCCCGGAGGGCCTGCGCGGCGCTCTGGAGGAGGCCCGGCACGCCCGCCGGGTCGCCGCCGCCCGGCCGGGCAGCGTCTGCGCGGCCGGGCACGAGGAACTGGCCTCGCACGTGCTGCTGCTGCCCTTCGTCCCCGACGACGTACGCCGCGCGTTCACCGCCCGGCTGCTGGACCCGCTGCACGCGTACGACGACCGCCACCGCGCCGAACTGGTGGAGACCCTGGCGGCGTTCCTCGACTGCGACGGCTCCTGGACCCGCTGCGCGGCCCGCCTCCACCTGCACGTCAACACGCTGCGCTACCGGGTGGGCCGGATCGAGCAGCTGACCGGCCGGGACCTGTCCCGGCTGGAGGACAAACTCGACTTCTTCCTCGCCCTGCGCATGCGGCCGGCGACCCGGCCGTGAACGGCTGATCGCACGCCGGCGGCCGGGCAATCCCTTGGCCAAGATCTTGTGAAGTCGTTCACGCGAGCCCTTGGCCCAGGGCAGACTTCATGCTGAGATTCGACTCACAGTGGGCTGCGTTGTTCCTTGGCTCGAGGGCGCGTTGGGGAGGCAAGAGTGGCGGATACCGCCATGGCACGGTCGGAATCGTCGATGTCCGAGGATCCGCTGGAGCGGGCGATCTGGCGGCTGCGCTCGCGCGGTTGCTGGGCCGACGCCGCGGCCCTCCTGGAGGACGCCGCCGGGACCGACGCCGGGGCGGCGCAGCGGCGCGCGGCGCTGCTCGTCGAGCAGTGCATGTTCACGGCGGCCGGCTGGGAGCGCGCGGAGGACGCGCTGCGTACCGCGGAGGCGCTGTCGACGGACGGGGAGAACCGCGGGGTCACGGCGTGCGAGCGCGGGTATCTCGCGTACGCCTCCACCCTCTTCCAGGAGCGCGACCGCTCCGACGAGGCGCGCGCGGCGCTCGGCCGCGCCGCCGCGCTGCTGCCGCCCGCGTCGCCGCACCGGCCGATGCTGGACTTCCGGCGCGGGCTGGTCGCCCAGCACCTGACGAGGAACGCGACGGCGGCGCAGGCGGCGTTCCGCCGCGCGCACGCGGGGGCGCTGGAGCAGGGCGACCGGCTGCTGAGTTCGTTCACCTGGCGGCACCTGGCCGCGCTGGCGGCCGACGAGGGCGATCTGGCGGAGGCGCGGCACGGCTTCCGCGAGTCGCTGCGGCTGCGCGAGGAGCTGGGCTACCTGGTCGGCACGGCGCCGGCGCTGATGGCGCTGGCCGACGTCGAGCCGGAGCCGGATGCGGGCCGGCTGCGGGCGGAGGCGACGCGGCTGGTGCGGCTGCTGGACGGGGTGCCGTCGTGGCTGGCGGAGCAACTGGGCGAGGAGCCGCGGCGGATCCCGGCGGCGGACGGCTGACGCGCGGGCCGCGGACAGGCGTTTTCCGGCCGTCTTCCGCCGCCCGCCCGCGCGGCTACGCCCCCGCCGCCCCGTGCCGCTCCCGGTGCACCGCGACGCCGGCGACCACCAGCGCGCTGCCCGCCGCCTCCGCCGGCCCCGGGATCTGGCCGAGGACGACCACGCCCATCAGCGCCGCCGTCGCCGGCAGCAGCGACAGCATCAGCGCGAACGTCGCCCGCGGCACCCGCGCCATGGCGAGCTGGTCGCACACGTACGGGATCACCGACGAGCACACCCCCACCCCGAACGCCGCCGCCAGGAGTACCGGCGACGTCGCCACCGCGGCCGCGTCCGCGATCCCCACCGGCGCCGCGACCACGGCCGCCACCAGCATCGCGGCGCCGAGCCGCCCCACGCCCGAGGCGCCGCCGTCCGCCGCCAGGCGGTGGCCGAGGACGACGTAGAGCACGAACAGCGCGCAGTTGCCGAACGCCAGGGCCAGGCCGAGCGGTTCGGCGACGAGGTGCACGTCGGTGAGCAGCGCGACGCCCGCGAGCACCAGCGCCAGCGCGGCGGCGTTCCGCCGGGTCCGCACCCCCGCCGCGGCCAGCACCACCGGGCCGAGGAACTCCACCGCCCCGACCGTCCCCAGCGGCAGCCGCTCCAGGGCCAGGTAGAAGGTGCAGTTCATGGTGGCCAGTACGGCGCCCAGCGCCACCAGGAGGCGCCGCTGGTACGGCGTCGCGGCCCGCCAGTCGCGCCACGGCCGCCGCCAGACGGCGAAGACCAGCGCGGCGGAGGCGATGCGCAGCCAGGCGACGCCGAGGACGTCGAGGCGGGCGAAGAGCAGGACGGCGCAGGCCGGGCCGAGGTAGTGGAAGACGGCGGAGGAGACGAGGAACGCCGGCGGCGGCACCCGCTCGGCGGCCGACGCGAGTCGGCCCCCGGAGGTGCGCAGGGAGGGCGGGGAGTCGGTCACGGGGGAATCGTCGCAACGCGCGCCGCCGCGAACCATGGCGAACCGGCAAGCGCATCGGCCGATCGCTTTCCGCTCCGGGGTACGAAACGGGCACCTGCCGTGCGAAGCTGAAGGGGTGGACGCACGTGACCGCTCGATCCTGACCGAACTCGACGCCGACCCCCGGCTGTCGATGGCCGAACTGGCCCGGCGCACCGGCGTCTCGGTGCCCACCGTCCGGGACCGGGTGCGGCGGCTGGAGGAGTCGCAGGTGATCCGCGGCTACCGGCTCGACGTCGACCCGGCGGCGCTGGGCTACCCGGTGGCCGCGTACGTCCGGGTGCGGCCGGGGCCGGGGCAGCTGCCCCGGATCGCCGCGCTGGCGCGGAGCCTGCCGCAGGTCAGCGAGTGCCACCGGATCACCGGCGAGGACTGCTTCCTGCTCAAGGTGCACGCGACGGACCTCGACACCTTCGAGGAGGTCCTCGACCGCTTCCTGCTGCACGGCCAGACGACCACCTCGATCGTCCAGTCGACGCCGGTGGCGCCGCGGACGCCGGGGCTCGGCCCGTACGCGGACGAGGACAGGGGCGGGAACGGGGGCCGGGGCGACTAGGGTTGCCGGGCGTGGACCTTGATGCCGTGCGCACCTTCACCGCCGCCGCCGACACCGGCCAGTTCCAGGAGGCGGCGGCCGAGCTGATGCTGACCCAGCAGGCCGTCTCCAAGCGCATCGCCGGGCTGGAGAAGAACCTCGGGGTGCGGCTGTTCACCCGCACCGCGCGCGGCGCGAAGCTGACCATCGACGGCCAGGCGTTCCTGCCGCACGCCCGCGCCCTGCTGCGGGCCGCGGAGCGGGCCGAGGCCTCCGTCAGGCCCGGGAGCCGGGCGCTGCGGGTGGACGTGGTCGGGCGGCGGGTGGCGACCGCGGGGCTCGTGCGCGACTTCTACCGCGCCCACCCGGAGGTGGAGCTGGACGTCGTCACGGTCTACGGCGGCGGGCCGGCGGTGGACGCCGTGCGCGACGGGACCATCGACGCGACGTTCCGCACCCTGCCGCCGCCCGGCCGGAGGCTGCCCGACGACATCGCCGTCGGGCACCCGACGTACGAGCCGCTGCAGCTGGTCACCGGCCCCGCGCACGAGTACGCCGGCGCCCGCTCGGTCACCCCCGCGCAGCTCGCCGGGCACCGCATCTGGATGCCGGGCAACGCGCCGGGCACCGAGTGGGCCGCGTACTACGAGGAGATGGCCGCGGAGTTCGGCTTCGTCCTCGACGCGGTGGGCCCCGACTTCGGCGTCGAGAGCCTGCTCGACACGATCGCCGGGTCCGCGACGGTGGGCACCTTCCTCAGCGAGCGGACCCCGCTGGTCTGGCCGGTCGACCACGACCTGTGCCGCATCCCGCTGCTCGACCCGGTCCCCGTCTACCCGCACCTGCTGCACTGGCACCCGCACAACGCGCACCCCGCGCTCGCCCTGCTGCGCGACCACGTGGCCGCCCACAGCGCGCGGCACGCCCCGGCGGACCCCGGCGGGACGTGGGCGCCGGCCTGGTCCCGCTGACCGCCGCCCACACTGCCGGATCCGCCCACGACCCGCCCACGGCCCGCGGGCGGGTCGTCAGCGCGTCCGCACGCCCGGATCCCAGTCGCCCGGCAACGCCGGGGGCAGGGTGAAGCCGGTGCCCCCGACGGCGGCGAACTCCCCCGCGCGCGCCGACCGCTCGATCGCCGCCATGGTCTCCAGCACGTGCTGCGCCAGCTCGCCGGAGGCCCGGTGCGGCTCGCCGGCGGCCAGCGCGCGGGCCATGTCGAGGGCGCCCATGCCGCGCCCGGCGGTGGCGCCCTTCGCCTCGATCTCCGTCCACTCGTCGGCGCCCGCCTTGCGCAGCCGCAGCGCGCCGTCGAAGCGGTTGGGGTCGGGCAGCGCGAGGGTGGCCTCGGTGCCGGTGATCTCCACCCAGCCCTGCCGGTTCAGCGGGGAGTCGAAGCTGACCACCAGCGAGGCGGCCGGCCCCGCGGCGTAGTCGAGGAGCGCCGCGACGTGCGTGGGCACCTCGACCGCGAACTCGGTGCCGGCCTTCGGCCCGGAGCCGATCACCCGGCTCTCGCGCCCCGTGCGGGCCACCGCGGCGACCCGCTCGGCCGGGCCGAAGAGCGTGGCCAGGCAGGTGAGGTAGTACGGGCCGACGTCGAACAGCGGCCCGCCGCCGCGCCGGAAGAGGAACTCGGGGCTGGGGTGCCACGACTCCGGGCCGGGGGTCTGCATCAGCGCAAGACCGCTCAGCGGGGCGCCGATCGCGCCGTCGTCGAGGAGCCGGCGCGCCGTCTGCAGCCCGGCGCCGAGGAAGGTGTCCGGGGCGCAGCCGAGCCGCACGCCGGCCCGGGCGGCGCGGGCGACGAGTTCGGCGCCGGTGGCGGGGTCGAGGGTCAGCGGCTTCTCGTTCCACACGTGCTTGCCGGCGTCGATCGCCGCGGCGGCGACCTCGTGGTGCGCGGCGGGGACGGTGAGGTTGACGACCAGTTCGACGCCGGGGTGGGCGAGGGCGTCCGCGGCGGTGCCGTGCGCCGGCACGCCGTAGGCGGCGGCCTGCGCGGCGGCCCTTTCGGTGTCGAGGTCGGCGCAGAACAGCACGCGCAGGTCGGGGAAGGCGGTGAGGTTGGTCAGGTACTGGTCGCTGATCGTGCCGCAGCCGACCACGGCGATGCCGAGGGGCTCCCTGGCGGTCATCGGCTCTTCCCTTCCAGCCAGGCGAGGCTGTCGCGGACGGCGGTGAGCATGTCGGTGGCGCAGCGGTCGAGTTCGACGATGTGCCGGCGGGCGCCCGCGCCGGCGGCGAGGACGGCCTCGACGGGCATCCGGCCGGTGCCGACCGCGGTCATCGGGTCGTCCTTGGTGACCGGCCCGTCCTTGATGTGCAGGTGCGTGACGCGGTCGCCGAGGCGGCCGAGCAGCGCGGGCACGTCCTGGCCGCCGACCGCGGCCCAGTACGTGTCCACCTCCAGCTGCACCGGGGCGTCCTGGCCGGCGAGCAGGTCGGCCAGCACCTCCAGCGCGGGGACGCCGCCGACGTGCTGGGCCAGCTCGAATTCGTGGTTGTGGTAGCCGAGCGCGAGGCCGTGCCCGGCAGCCCGCTTGGCGGCCTCGGCCAGTTCGCCGGCGACGGCCCGCACCGCGTCGGCGTCGGCGAACCGCTCCGGCGGCTGGTACGGCACGAAGACGGTGTCGGCGCCGACCGTGCGGGCGCCCCGGAAGGCGGCCTCGGCCCGCTCGGGGTCGGCGAGGACGTGCGCGTGCACGGAGCCGGCGGCGAGGCCCGCGGCGTCCAGGTCGGCGCGCAGCGCCTCGGGGTCGGTCAGCACGTCGTAGCACTCGACCAGGCGGTAGCCGAAGCCGGCCAGCGCCGCGAAGGTGCCGGGGCGGTCGGCGGCGATCTCCTCGCGAACGGTGTAGAGCTGCACGCCCAGGGACGGGCTCATGGTCTCCTCCGCGGTCATCTTTTCGACAATTTTTCGCTCGCCCACCGACGCTAGAAGCCGGTCCGACCTCCGTCAACACCCTTGACAGGGTCGGAACTCGGCTTGCAGGCTGGCCGGAGTTTTTCGAAAAGGACACGCGGATGCCTCCCGAACAAGCCACCCTCAGCGACATCGCCGCCCGCGCCGGTGTCTCGGTGTCGACCGTCTCCAAGGTCCTGCACGCCCGCACCGACGTCGCGCCCGCCACCCGCGAGCGGATCGCCCGGCTGCTCGCCGACCACGGCTACCGGCCGTCCCGCGGCTCCGGCGTCGTCGACCTCGTCATCGGCAGCCTGAACAGCCCGTGGGCGGACGCGCTGGTCACCGGCGCGGTCGAGGCCGGCGCGGAGGCCGACTGCCGGATCGTCATCGACAGCGTGCCGGACAGCGCCGACGTGCTGCGCCACACCCTGGAGCGGATCATGGCGCGGGGCAGCGACGGCGTCCTGCTCGTCCACCAGATGCCGGCGCCCGAGACCCGCGGACGGCTGGCGGCCAAGCGCATCCCGCTGGTCACCATCGACCCGCCGGCGGAGCCGGGCGCGGGCGTACGCTCCGTGGGCTGCACGAACTGGCAGGGCGGCCTCGCCGCGACCCGCCACCTCATCGAGCTGGGCCACCGCCGCATCGCCACCGTCACCGGGCCGCTGACCACCTGGTCCGCCCGCGCCCGCTTCGACGGCTACCGCGCCGCGCTGCTGGCGGCCGGGCTGCCGGTCGCGGAGCCGCTGATCCGCCGGGCCGGCTTCTTCGCGCCCGACGGGCGGGCCGCGGCGCTGGCGCTGCTGGACCTGCCCGAGCCGCCGACGGCGGTGGTGGCGGCGAACGACGCGCAGGCGTTCGGCGTGCTGCAGGCGCTGGCGGGACGGGGGCTGCGGGCGCCGGCGGACGTGAGCGTCACCGGCTTCGACGACACCCCGGTGGCCGCGTGGGCGGCGCCGCCGCTGACCACCGTCGTGCAGCCCCTGGAGGCGATGGCGGCGACGGCGTTCCGGATGCTCCGGCTGCACGGCGAGGGCGGGGCGGCGCAGCCCGAGCAGGTGGAGCTGGCCACGACGCTGACGGTGCGCGAGTCCACCGGCCCGCCGCCGGCGGGCTGAACGCGGGGCCCGCACCCCGCCGCCCGTACGCACCGCCGTCCCGTACGCCGCCGTCCGGTACGGCCGCACGCCTGCCCGTACGCCGCCCGCGGCACCCGCACCCGTACCCCGTCACGACGGACCGGAGGACCCGCATGGCCCTGTTCGACCTGCCCCTCGACGAACTGCGCGACTACCGCCCCGAGCGCGACGAGCCCGCCGACTTCGACGACTTCTGGACCCGCACCCTCGCCGAGGCCCGGGCCGCCGCGGACGCCGCTCCGGAGTTCCGCCCGTACGCGACGGACCTGACGGCGGTCGACGTCCTCGACGTGTCCTTCGCCGGCTGGGGCGGCCACCGCATCGCCGCCTGGCTCGTCCTGCCGCGGGGCGCCGACGGGCCGGTGCCGTGCGTCATGCACTACATCGGCTACGGCGGCGGCCGCGGGCTGCCGCACGACCACCTGCTGTGGCCCGCCGCCGGCCGCGCCGTCTTCGTGGTCGACACCCGCGGCCAGGGCGCCGCCCACCGGAACAACGCCGGCTCCACCCCCGACCCGCACGGCACGGGCAACGCGCAGGCGCCCGGCTTCATGACCCGCGGCGTGCTCGACCCCGAGGAGTACTACTACCGCCGGGTGTTCACGGACGCGGTGCGCGCCGTCGACGCCGCCGCCGCGCACCCGGCGGTGGACGGCGAGCGGATCGCGGTCAGCGGCGGCAGCCAGGGCGGCGCGATCGCCACGGCGGTCGCGGGGCTGCACCCGGGGGTGCGGGCGGCGATGGTCGACGTGCCGTTCCTCAACCACTTCCGCCGGGCGGTCACGATCACCGACAAGCACCCGTACCAGGAGCTGGTCCTGTACCTGGCCACCCAGCGGCGCGCGGACGAGCGGGTGTTCCGGACGCTGTCGTACTTCGACGGGCTCAACTTCGCGGCGCGGGCGCGGGTGCCGGCGCTGTACTCGGTGGCGCTGATGGACGAGGTGTGCCCGCCGTCGACGGTCTTCGCGTCGTACAACCACTGGGGCGGGCCGAAGGACATCGAGGTCTACCCGTGGAACGGCCACGAGGGCGGCGGGAACGAGCACCGGGCGGCGGCGCTGGCCTGGCTGCTGCGGGCGTAGCGCCCGGCGCGCGCCCGCCGGGCCGGTGGGCCGGTGGGGCCCGGGGGCGGTCCGTACGGCCGGTCAGGGCCGCTCCGGGGCGCCCAGCAGCTCCCGCAGCACGGCCTCCGCCGCGGCCGCGTCCCCCGCCGTCAGCGCGTCGACCAGCGCCTGCCGGCGGGCCTGCGACGCCGCCGGGGGCCGGGCCCTGGCCCGCAGCTCGCCCGCGACGCGGACGAGCTGGCGGTTGCCGGAGAGGGCCACCAGCGCCTCGTGGAACTCCGCGTCGTCCCCCGCCAGCCGGCTCAGCGTCAGCCAGCGCTCCGGCGGCAGCCCGGCCGCCAGCCGGTGCAGCAGCGGCACGAGGAGGAGCGCCCGCACCTCGGCCAGCTCGGCCAGGTCGCGGGCGCTGGGCGCGAGCACCCGGAAGCCGCGGTTGGGCAGTATCTCCACGGCGCCCTCCGCGGCGAGTTGCTGCATGGCCTCGCGCACCGGCGTCGCCGAGACGCCGAACCGCTCGCCGAGCGCGGGTGCGGAGTACACCTCGCCGGGCCGCAGTTCGCCGCCGCGGATCGCGGTCCGCAGCGCGTCGAGCACCTGGTCGCGTACGGAGTGCCGGCGCACCCGGGCCGGCGCGCGGGCGTCGCCCGGTGCCCCCGGCGTGTGCGCCGTGTGCGCCGCCTGGTCCACTTTTTCTCCCGATTCGCCACAGACGTACGCATCCTAGGACCTGCCGCGCCACACGATAACCCGGTACCCCTTGCCCTCCCCGGGATCAAGACGGTTAAGGTTAGGCTTACCTCAGCCCGTCGACGGGTCGAGAACACGCCACGCCCCGCCGAGCCCAGGGTGGTCGCCGCACCGATGTCCGCACCCGCAGTGCCCCAGCCGCTCGACGACGCCCGCGCCCCGTACGCCCGGCCCGCCCGGCGCGCCGGCACGCCCGTCACCGCGGCGTACGCGCGGCTCGGCGAGGTCCTGCCGTTCCTGGCCGTCACCGAACTCGGCCCGGCGGACCCGCTGCCCGCCGCCCCCGGCTGGGTGGCCGCCGCGGACCTGGCCGCCGGCGGCGAGGCCCTCGACGGGTACCTCGCCTGGGACGCGGAACAGGTCCGCCGCACCTACGGCGAGGACGCCCGCGCCGACGTCGTGGCCAGCTTCGGCCTGCACCGCTACGCCTGGGCCGCCTGCCTCCTGGTCACCGTCCCCTGGTTCCTGCTGCGCCGCGTGCCCCGGGTCCCCGTGGCCGCCGTGGCGCTGCACCGCAACGACGACGGCAGCCGCACCCGCGTCGCCGTCCGCGGCGGCGGGTTCGCCTGCCTGCCGGACGACCCCGACGCCGGCCTGCCCGGCGCCCGGGTCGTCCCCGGCGAGGAGGCGCTGCGCGCCGAGGTGCGGGCGGCCGTGGCCGAGCATCTGGAGCCGGTGCTCGCCGCGTTCGGGCCGCGCATGCGCCGCGGTCCCCGGGCGCTGTGGGGGATGGCGACGGACGAGGTCGTCGAGGGGCTGTGGTACCTGGGCGAACTGCTGGGCGAGGAGGAGCGCGCGATGGCCGAGGCCGCGCGGCTCCTGCCGGGGAACGGGCCGGCCACGGCCCCGTACGCCGGCGGCGCCGCCTTCCGCACCCTCGCCGGCCCGGCGGGGCAGCCCCTGGCGACCCGGGACCGGGCGAGCTGCTGCATGTACTACACGCTGCGGCCCGAGGACACCTGCGTCACCTGCCCCCGCACCTGCGATTCGGAGCGCGTCGCCCGCCTCGCCGCAAGTTCCTAGCGCACAAGCCACCCCTTTGAGTGGCTGTTTTCGTTTCCTCCGGAATCGCGGTGCGGTTCCGCGAGTATCGGTGCCCGAGTCACGCGTCACAGGCCGAGGCAAGGGACATCCGATGGGACTGAACGGGATACCGCTGAACTGGGCCGTCCCGGCCGCCGTGCTGCTGTTCGGAGTGCTCGCGGCGGTCGCCGTCGTCGTACGCGGCCGGCAGCGGGCCGACGAGCCCGCGGACTCCCGGGAGGCCGCAGAACAGCGCCGCCGCCGCAAGGAGGCGATGTACGGGACGCTGGCGTACCTCCTGCTCTTCTGCTGCGCCGCGGTCGCCGCCGCGCTCTCCTTCCACGGCCTGGTCGGCTTCGGCCGGCAGAACCTCGGCCTGTCGGACGGCTGGGAGTACCTGGTCCCCTTCGGGCTCGACGGCGCCGCCATGTTCTGCTCGGTCATCGCCGTGCGCGAGGCCAGCAACGGCGACGCCGCGCTCGGCTCCCGGCTGCTGGTGTGGACGTTCGCCGGCGCGGCGGCCTGGTTCAACTGGGTGCACGCGCCGCGCGGCACCGGGCACGCGGGCGCGCCGCAGTTCTTCGCGGGCATGTCGCTGTCGGCCGCGGTGCTCTTCGACCGGGCGCTGAAGCAGACCCGCCGGGCGGCGCTGCGCGAGCAGGGGCTCGTGCCGCGGCCGCTGCCGCAGATCCGGTTCGTCCGCTGGCTGCGGGCGCCGCGCGAGACGTTCCGGGCGTGGTCGCTGATGCTGCTCGAAGGCGTGAGCACACTGGACGAGGCGGTCGACGAGGTGCGCCAGGACCGCCGGGAGCAGGCGCGCCGGCGGGCCGAGGAGCGCGAGCAGGCCCGGCTGGAGCGGGCCCGGCTCAAGGCCCTCGGCAAGCACCACCGCGCGCTGGCCCCGGGCGAGTTGACCGCGGCGCGCGCCGAGGCGCCGGTGGCGTTGACGCCGGAGCCGGTCCCGGAGCCGGCGCAGCTGCCGCTGCGGTCCCGCCCGGCGGTCGCCGGGCCGCCGGTGGCGGAGCAGCCGGACAAGGCGCCGCCCGCCCGGCCGGCCGCGGGGCCCGTCGTCCAGGACGACGAGCTGGCGGCCCCGCTGGACACCCTGGAGCAGAAGCTCACGGCCATGGAGAACCAGCTGCGCTGACGGTGCCTCCCCGGCCGCCGGAGAAGCGGCCGGGGAGGCGGGTCCTCTTGCCCGGTCGGCCGTGCGCGGGTTAGGCAGATCACAGCCACGACTGTGAGGAGCCGCGATGCACGACGACCGACTGCTGGCGGAGGGCCGGCTGGACCGCGCGCTGCGCCAGTTCATCCGCCCCGCCCAGTACACCGAACGCGTCCCCCTGGAGCTGTCGGTGTGGCATCGCCCCGGCGAGCCGGTGCCGGCGGACGAGGCGCTGAAGGTCCCCCCGGAGGAGTACGAGCCCTTCGCCGTCGGCACCCGGTGGGGGCCGCCGTGGTCGACCAGCTGGTTCCGGCTGACCGGCACCGTGCCGGCGGGCTGGGCGGGGCGGCGCGTCGAGGCCGTGATCGACCCCGGGTTCGGCGCGGAGATGCCGGGGTTCCAGGCCGAGGGGCTCGTGTACGACGCGGCCGGCGTGCCCGTCAAGGGCGTACACCCGCGCAACCGCCACGTGCCGGTCGCCTCCCCCGCGGCCGGGGGCGAGCCCGTACGGCTGCTGCTGGAGGCGGCCGCGAACCCCGCGGTCCTCCAGGACTTCACGCCCACCCTGCTCGGCGAGCTGCGCACCGCGGGCGACGCGCCGCTGTACACCTTCCGCTCCGCCGACCTCGCCGTGCTCGACGAGGACGTGTGGCACCTGGTCCTCGACATCGAGGTGCTCGCCGAGCTGATGCACGAACTGCCCGCGGACCGCGGCCGCCGCCACGACATCCTGCACACCCTCGACCGCATGCTCGACGTGCTCGACCTGCACGACGTGCCCGGCACGGCCGCCGCCGCCCGCGCCGAGCTGGCCCCGGCGCTGGCCCGGCCCGCGGCGGCCAGCGCCCACCGGGCGTACGCCACCGGGCACGCGCACATCGACTCCGCCTGGCTGTGGCCGCTGCGCGAGACCGTGCGCAAGGCGTCCCGGACGTTCGCGAACGTCACCGAACTGGCGCTGTCCGGGGACTATCCGGAGCTGGTCTTCGCCTGCTCGCAGGCGCAGCAGTACGCCTGGGTCAAGCAGCACCAGCCGCATGTCTACGAGCGCGTCCGCACCGCCGTCGCCGCCGGCCAGTTCGTGCCGGTCGGCTCGATGTGGGTGGAGTCGGACGCGAACATGCCCGGCGGGGAGGCGCTCGCGCGCCAGCTGGTGCACGGCAAGCGGTTCTTCGCCGAGGAGTTCGGCGTGGACACCCGGGAGGTCTGGCTGCCGGACTCGTTCGGGTACACGGCGGCGTTCCCGCAGCTCGCCCGGCTGGCGGGCATCCGGTGGTTCCTGACGCAGAAGCTGTCGTGGAACCAGACGAACAAGATGCCGCACCACACCTTCTGGTGGGAGGGCATCGACGGCACCCGGGTCTTCACCCACTTCCCGCCCGTCGACACGTACAACGCCACCATGCACGCCGCCGAACTGGCGTACGCCGAGCGCAACTTCGCCGACAAGGGGCGGGCGAGCATGTCGCTGGTGCCGTTCGGGTACGGGGACGGGGGCGGCGGGCCGACGCGGGAGATGCTGGAGAAGGCGCGCCGGCTGCGGTCGCTGGAGGGCTCCCCGCGGGTGGAGGTGGCCGGGCCCGCGGAGTTCTTCGCGGCGGCCGAGGAGGAGTACGGGGCGGTGGCGCCGGTGTGGTCCGGGGAGCTGTACCTGGAGTTCCACCGCGGCACGTACACCAGCCAGGCCGACACCAAGCGCGGCAACCGGCGCAGCGAGCACCTGCTGCGCGAGGCGGAGCTGTGGGCGACGGCGGCGGCGCTGGCGGACCCGGCGTACGCGTACCCGTACGAGGAGCTGGACCGGATCTGGAAGACCGTGCTGCTGCACCAGTTCCACGACATCCTGCCGGGGTCGTCGATCGCGTGGGTGCACCGGGAGGCGGCGCAGACGTACGCGGCGGTGGCCGAGGAGCTGGCGGGCCTCACGGCGGCGGCGGTCGCGGCGCTGGGCGGCGCGGACGGGCCGGGCCGGCCGGACATCGCCGTGCTGAACGCCGCGCCGTACGACCGGGACGAGATCGTGGAGCTGGCCGCGGCGGACGCGGCGGCGCTGTCGCCGGAGGCCGTGACGCAGCCGCTCGACCCCGTCGTCGCCGATCGCGCCGGCGCTCGGCGCGGGAAC
>NZ_BAAAPF010000196.1:0-13841 GCF_039531005.1 Streptomyces synnematoformans | reverse complement strand
CGTCAGCACGGCGACCAAGGCCCGCGCCTGCCGCCGCGCCGCCTGCTCCAGCGCGGGCCGCGGCACCAGCAGCGGCAGGTTCTCCACGACCGCGTCGCGGCGCAGCGCGGTGCCCAGCGCGCCCGTGCGCAGCGCCCGGCGGACGGCGGGGTCCGGCAGCACCTCGTCGTAGACGCGCTGGTAGCCGTCGGCCTCCCGGACCGCGCCGGTGTAGTACGCCGGGTCGGCCACCGTGTGCCGGCACAGCAGCAGCACCGTCAGCGCGCCCAGCAGCGCGGCGGCGACCACCGTCCAGCTCCGCCGCGCCCCTGACATGTCCTCAGCCTCGGCGGCTCCGGGGCCGCGGACCAGTGCAGCGCGGCCGAAGGGGCGAGCGGGAAACCCGGTTGCGCGCACCCGAACGGGGGCCGAGAATCGCGCGGTGTCCGATCCCGTACGCGTACGACCCGCAGAGCCCGCGGAGCTTCCGGCCCTCCTCGCGCTGCCCGACGACCCCGCCCGCGAAACCGTACCGGCCGCCGAGCGGAACGACGGCGTCGCCGCCTACCTCTCCGACCTGCTGGCGAAGGAGTGCACCCGCCCCGAGTGGTGCTTCCTCGCCGGCCCGGCCGGCGCCCCGCCCCGCGGCAGCGCCGTGCTGTGGAGCCTGCCGGGGCGGGCCGTGCCCGAGGCCGTGGTGCTCGTCGAGGCGCCCTGGGAGGACGCCGACGACGGCCGTTCCGTCGCCCTGCCGCTGCTGGAGCACGCCTGCGCCGAGGCCCGTGCCCGCGGTGCCGCCGAACTGCTGCACGTGCTCGACTCCCCCGTGCAGCCGCCGCAGTACCAGTACGGTCCGGCGGTCCGCGAGCGCGTCTTCGCCGACGCGGACTTCGCGCTCGTCCGCGCCGGCCGCCGCTTCCGCTGGCTCGCCGGGCAGGAGCTGCCGCCGGAGGATCCGCGGCTGACGTTCCGCGGGCTGCCCGAGCTGGGCGAGGAGCCGTTCGTCGCGCTGCTGGCCCGGCTGCTGTCCGGCACCGCGGACACCTGGCTGGCGGCCGACGTCGCCGAGCACGGCCTGCGCGGTGCCGCCGAGAAGCTGTTCGCCGACTCCCGGGAACTGGAGCACGACCCCGCGTGGTACGAGATCGGCTTCACCGCCGCGGGTGCACCGGCCGTGGTGAGCCTGCCGGCCGTCAGCCCTTCCTTCCCGGTCATCGGCTTCGTCGGCGTCGACCCGGACCACCGCGGGCAGGGCTTCAGCGCCTCGGTCGTCGCCCGCGGCACCCGGATACTCGCGGCCCACGGCGCGACCGAGATCCGCGGCGACTGCGACGCCGGGAACGCCGCCATGGCCAAGGGCTTCGAGCGCGGCGGCTACGTCAACTTCGCCGACCGCCGCGAGCTGATCCGCAGGCTCTGAGCCCGGCGGAACGGCCCCGGGTCTCAGTCCGGCCGGCTCCAGTCCGGCCGGCCCCGGTCCAGCCCGGGCCTCAGTCCAGCCCCGCCTTCTCCAGCGCCGTGCAGCAGGTGTCCACCATCAGCCGCGTCACCACGTACGGGTCGACGTTCGCGTTCGGCCGCCGGTCCTCGATGTAGCCCTTGCCGTCCTTCTCCACCTGCCACGGAATCCGCACCGACGCCCCGCGGTCCGAGACGCCGTACGAGTACTCGTCCCACGGCGCCGTCTCGTGCGCCCCCGTCAGCCGGGCCTCGACGCCCGCGCCGTACGCGCGCACGTGCGTGAGCGGCCTGTCGCCTTCGCCCAGCGCCTCGCAGGCGGCGACGATCGCCTCGTAGCTCTCGCGCATCCGCCAGGTGGAGAAGTTGGTGTGCGCGCCCGCGCCGTTCCAGTCGCCCTTCGCGGGCTTGGGGTCCAGGGTGGCGGAGACGCCGAAGTCCTCGGCCGTGCGGTAGAGCAGCCAGCGCGCGACCCACAGCTGGTCCGCGACCTCCAGCGGGCCGAGCGGGCCGACCTGGAACTCCCACTGCCCCGGCATGACCTCGGCGTTGATGCCGGAGAGGGCGAGGCCGGCCTTGAGGCAGTTGTCGAGGTGGGCCTCGACGACCTCGCGGCCGAAGATCTCGTCGGCGCCGACGCCGCAGTAGTAGCCGCCCTGCGGGGCCGGGAAGCCGTTCTCGGGGAAGCCGAGCGGGCGGGAGCCCCGGAAGAAGGTGTACTCCTGCTCGATGCCGAAGACCGGCTCCTGCGCGGCGTGGCGCCCGGCGACCTCGCGCAGCTCGGCGCGGGTGTTGGAGGCGTGCGGGCTGAGGTCCGTGTCGAGGACCTCGCAGAGCACCAGCACGTCGGCGCCGCCGCGGAGCGGGTCGGGGCAGGTGAAGACGGGCTGCAGCACGCAGTCGGAGGAGCGGCCCTCGGCCTGGTTGGTGCTGGAGCCGTCGAAGCCCCAGACCGGCGGCTCGGCCCCGGTCTCGACGACCTTCGTCTTCGAACGCAGCCTGGCGGTGGGCAGGGTGCCGTCGATCCAGATGTACTCGGCCTTGTAGCTCACGGGCGCCGTCCTTCGTGCCGGTGCGGGCGGGGCGCGGTCGTCCCGCCGGATGTGCGGTGTCGTCCTGGGCGCAGCCTGGCAAGCCGCCGTTTCCCGACCGTTGCCCGGGTGTAAACCCGGTGTGTCACGGCCTCCGGCGGGACGGGGTGGTGCTAGCTACACCCCGGGCCGGGGGTACGGCCCCGTGCCCGCGCCCCGGCCGCGCGGCAGACTGTGACGTGCCACCCGGGAAACGGCTGGACGGCCGGGCCGCCGGGCAGGCCGCACGGATCCGGGGACGGGACCGGGACGGGACCGGCAGGACAGAGGGGACCACGGAGATGATCATCCGGAACTGGGCGCTCGCGGGCGTACGCGCGCTGGTGCTGACGGTGCTGTGCACCGCGGCCTCGATCACTCTGTTCGTGCTCACCGTCGTGTCCGTCGTGCTCATCCCGGTACTCGGCATCGGCCTGGTCACCACGCCGTGGGTGCTGGAGGGGGTGCGGTGGCAGGCCAACCTGCGCCGGCTCCTCGCCGCGCAGTGGTCGGACGTGCGCATCCCCGCCACGTACCGCCCGTGGCCCGCGGGCCTGCGGGGCGGGCTCGTCGGCCAGGCGCAGCGCACCCGCCACCTGCTCACCGACCCGGCGACCTGGCGGGACGTGCGCTGGCTGTTCACCGACATGATCGCGGGCACGGTGCTCGCCGTCGTGACGGTCGCGCTGACCTTCTACCCGCTGGAGGGGTACGTGATCGCCGCCGGCGTCTGGGACCCCATGACCTCCGGCGGCGACCAGACCTACTGGTACGGCTTCGTCCCCGTGTCCTCCCAGAGCACCGCGTTCATGGCCGCCGGGCTCGGCACCGCCCTGCTGGTCGTGGGGGTCTTCACCACCCACCGCCTGCTGGGGCTGCACTTCCAGCTGACCAAGGGCGTGCTGGCCCCGCGCGAGGTCGAGCTGGCCGCGCGGGTGGCGCGGCTGACCGAGACCCGCTCGGACGCCGTCGACAACTCCGCCGCCGAGCTGCGCCGCATCGAGCGCGACCTGCACGACGGCGCGCAGGCCCGGCTGGTCGCCATGGGCATGAGCCTGGGCACCATCGAGGCGCTCATCGAGAAGGACCCGGCCAAGGCGAAGCAGCTGGTGTCGAAGGCGCGCGGAGAGTCCGCCGAGGCGCTGACGGAGCTGCGCGACCTGGTACGGGGCATCCACCCGCCGGTGCTCGCGGAGCGCGGGCTCGCGGACGCGGTACGGGCGCTGGCGCTGCGCATGCCGGTGCCGACCGAGGTGGACATCGACCTCGGCACGCCGCCGGGGCGGGCCGCGGAGCCGGTGGAGTCGGCGGCGTACTTCGCGGTCAGCGAGGTGCTGACGAACGCCGTCAAGCACGCGCAGGCGCGGCGCATGTGGCTGGACATGGGATACCGCGAGGGCATGCTGCGGATCGCGATCACCGACGACGGCCGCGGGGGCGCGTCGGTGGCCAAGGGCTCCGGGCTCGCCGGGGTGGAGCGCAGGCTGGGCACGTTCGACGGCGTACTGGCCGTCAACAGCCCGGTGGGCGGGCCCACGATGGTGACCCTGGAGATCCCGTGCGCGCTGTCGTCGCCGAAGACCTCTTCCTTCTGAGCGGACGCGGAGGGACCCTGAGCCGCTGAGCGGCTCTCCCGCACCCGCCGCGCCGGCCGGATCCGGCGATCCCCGGTTCACCGCCGCGCTCACGGGAACCCGGACCGCGAGGTGCACACCACGCACACCACGTGGAGGACATCGTGCCCGAGCACGGCAGGGACAAGATCAGCCCGATACGCGACGACGAGATCGCGAGCGAGATGAGCGGCGAGCTGAACGCCAACCGCTCCACCCGGGCGCAGGAGGAGCACGAGCTCCAGCCGCCCGGCGAGGACCAGCCCGAGAACGACCGCGCGCCCGGCACCACGCTCACCGGCGGCACGCCGACCGGCATCACGGCCGAGGGCGTGGAGCTGCGCAGCGCGCTCGCCCGGCACCTGGGCCGCGGCCTCTACCCCGCCGACCGGAGCGCCGTGCTGGCGACGCTGCGTGCCAACCACGCGCCCGACCGGCTCCTGGAACTCGCCCGGCGGCTGCCCGAGGGCGAGTCGTACGGCAACGTCCAGGCGATCGCCGACGCCCTCGGCCTCGGCGGCGAGGAACGCCGCACCTGAGCCCCCCGGGGCGCGGCCTGTGCCCGCATCACGTACGCCGCGCCCATCGCCTCCGGGTCGGCCGACGGCCGGGTTCCGGTGCCCGACCGGCGAGACGGCGGTCCGCCGCCGGTGTCGGTGCCCGTGGCAGGGGTACGCGGGCGGCACCTGCCCGCCAGGCCACCACGGCAAAGGAGCGCGGAAAGATGAAACTCGACTACCTCGACCCGGTGCTGCACGAGACGGGCCCCTGGGCGTCGGTGTACTTCGGCACCGCGCGGGCGGCGCAGGACGCCGCCCAGCGGCAGGAGCTGCAGGCGCGCGGCGTCTGCGAACGCCTCGCCGGGCAGGGCGCGGACGACGCGACGTGCCGCGCCGTGTACGACGGGCTGGCCGCCTCGACTCCCGACCGGTCAGGACAGGCGCTGTTCGCGACCGGAGGCCGCGTCCGGCTCGCGGTCCCGCTCGCCACCGCCCCGCCGGCCCCGGAGAGCTGCTGGACGGCCCTGCCCCACATCACCCCCCTGCTGGACTACGCGGGCGGCGGGGAGGCCGCCTGCCTGGTCGCGTACATCGACCGCACCGGCGCCGACCTCGACCTGTGGGACGTCGGGGGACGGCATCCGGCGGGCCAGGTACGCGGCCGTGACTGGCCCGTGCACCGCACGCCGAGCTCCGACTGGTCGGAGCGGCACTTCCAGCTCGCGGTGGAGAACACCTGGGAGGAGAACGCCGCGGTCATCGCCGCGGCCATGACCTCCGCCGCGGAACGCACCGGCGCCGAGCTGATGCTCCTCGCCGGCGACCCGCGGGAGCGGCGCGCGGTGCACGACCGGCTGCCGACGCAGCTGCGCGCCGCCGCGGTCGAGACCGACCGGAGCGGACGGGCGGCGGGCGCCGACCGCGGGCCCGCGGTGGCGGAGGCCGACCGGCTGCGCGAGGAGTACGGCCAGGAGGTGGCGCGGGAGGTCCTGGAGCAGTTCCGCGCCGCCCGCGTCCCGGCCGACGGCCGCATCGGCGCGGCCGAGGGCGTTCCCGCCCTCGTCGACGCCGCCCGCGAACACCGGATCGACACGCTGCTCGTCCGCTCCGGGGGCACCGACCTGCACCGCGACGTGTGGGTGGGGAGCGAACCCGATCAGCTCGCCGAACGCCGCACCGAGACCGCGTACCTCGGCGACACCCGACCCGCCGCCGCCCGCGCCGACGACGCCCTGCTGCGCTCCGCGACCGCCGCCGACGCGGAGGTCGTACACCTGCCGGACGGGGATCGCGGCGGCCCGGGCAGCGACGTGCCGGTCGGCGGGCTCGGCGCCCTGCTGCGCTGGCCGTACGAGGGCGGCATCCCGGGCGGCGGCCTCCCGCCGGCGGTGTGACCCGCCCGCCTGCACCGCCCGCCGCGGCCACCGCGTGGCGCTGGCCGCGGCGGGCGCGCACGCGCGGCGGGCCCGGTGGGCGTCGACCGGCGTGAAGAACCCGGCCGCCGACCGTACCCGGACACCTCACGACGCTCCGGGACGCCCTCTGAGACCGTCCGCCGCAACCTCCGCGCGGTGACGGCGTATCCGCTTGCGCTCGGCCTCGCCGAGGCCGCCCCACACCCCCGAAGGCGTGCCGGTGCGCAGCGCCCAGTCCAGGCACTCCACGCGCACGGGACAGCGGCGACACACGGCCTTGGCGCGGGCGTACTGCTCCGCCGCCGGTCCTGACTCCCCCACCGGGAAGAAGAGATCGGGATCCTCGTCGGCACAGGCCGCGCTGTTCCACCACCGCATGCTGCCGCCCTCACGCATCCCGTCCGGTGGGGTCCCCGGTGCGCTCTCTCCGGAGCCGGGCGCCGACGTCGCGGCCTCTGCCGCCGGACAGCCGGCCCTCGGGATCGGTGACGAGCATGGTGTGCAGCCGGTCCAGCACGTCCGTGGGCACGGTCGCCTCCTCACTCGGGTCTCGCGTCCGGGTACCCCTCTCGCGCCGGTGGACACGCGCGCCGCGTACGGGGCGTCAGCACACCCGGGGGTGTGCCGGGGACCAGAACGCCTAGGGCCGGTCGCCCTTCGGCTTGCCGCGCTGGTCCAGCGTGCCGTGCGGCGGCGAGTGGCGGGGCTCCGAGGCGGTGTCCGGGCCGGCCGGGGACCCGGGTTGCGGGGGCGGGGCCACCGAGCCGGTGCCCAGCCCGCCCGGCGAGAGACTGTCGCCCGCGGCGACCTGGCGCATGCGGAACAGGATCGTCTCCAGGACCTGGGCGCGGTTGGCGTGGGTGCGCTCGTAGTTCAGCAGCCGCTCCAACTCCTCGGTGGTCAGGGAGCGGATGCGGTGCCCGATGTCGCCCGCGGACAGCCGGTCGTAGTCGTCCAGCGGCGGTTGGTCGCTCATCGTCGGTGCCTCCTGGGTGCCGTCTGGCTGCTGAGCGCACGGGTACCCCGCCCGCCGGCGGCCGTGCGCGCGTCCGCGCCCCGAGTCGCGCCGGCTGATCAGCCGAAGGAGGCGATGAGGTCGGTGCAGACCTCCTCGCAGCTGCGGCAGGCCGCGGCGCACAGCCGGCAGTGGTCGTGCCCGGCGGCGTGCCGGTCGCACTCGTCGCCGCACGCCTTGCAGGCGGTGGCGCAGGCCTGCAGCAGCTGCCGGGCGAGCTCCGGGTCGTAGCCGGTGCGGCGGGAGAGTACGCGCGCGGTGGTCTCGCAGACGTCGGCGCAGTCCTGGTCGAGGCGGATGCACACGCCGAGGTCGCCGACGCTCTTCTCGGCCAGGCAGGCGTCGCCGCACATCGTGCAGGCCTGCGCGCAGTCGAGGCACTCGCGAATGCCGCGGTTCAGCGTCTCCTCGTCCGGAGTCCCGGCGGGCAGCGGATGCGTGCGGAGCATTTCGGTGACGTACGTGGTCATGCGGAGCCTCCTTCTGCCGTCCCGCGTGTCGTCCTGCGCGACGGGGGTCAGGGCCGGGCGCCGGGGCTGCTCGGCGGCAGCGTGCCTGGCGTCATGCCGTGCGCCGCGCCGCCTCCGGCCCCTGGGGGCGTATCTTCCTACGGCCCGGTGGGACCGCCGCCGGGCGGCTCGGGGATCGGGTTCTCGCTCGTGGCACGCCGGGTACCCGCGGTGGCAGGCGCTCACTCCCGCCCGCGTCGGCCGCGTCCTCGACGAGCGTGCCCGGCGGTCCGAGGCCGGGGCCCAGGTCGCCGCGCGCTCGGCTTGTCCGCCGACGAGTTGCCCGCCGACAGAGACCGCCGCGGGGGGGCGGGGCCCGCACGCCGGAGGGTTTGCGCCGCGGCGATCCGGGACACCCGCGGATCTACGTGCTTGGCGAGCAAGCACACCGCGGGAGGGCTCCTCCGGCGCCCACGTTGTGCGCCCTGTGCACCCGCTCACGCCCTGACCCGATCCCGCCCCCGGAAGGAACACCCATGCTGATGGCCCACTCCGCCGTACTCACCGGCCTGCTTGAGGAGTACGAGGCGCTCACCACGCTGCACGCCGAAGACGGCAGCCCGGAGACTCACCGGCGGTTCCACGACGTCTGCTACACGCTGTGCATCGCCACCGGCACCCAGGACATCGATGCGGCACTCATCGCCGCCCGCCACCGCCTGCCGGGCGCCCGCCTCACCGACGACTCCGCCCTCCCCGCGATCAGCTGATCCGCCACGGTAGGGCCCTGCGCACACGCGCAGAATCCCGGCCATCGTCGTCCTCCCTGCGGCGTAGCGGTGGCTCCCGGATACCCGCCCCACCCGACCAGCAGCCCCGTCTCTTCGGGGAGACGTACTACTCCACCCGGTCGGCGGATCACGTGCGCGGCCGCATCCCCGCGGAGTGCGGCGAAATATTCGATATACGTGATAGGCCAGGTTTGGACGCGCAGCGTGCGGCTACCCCCGACGGTGCGGAATCGAAGCGTGAGGGACGACCGGACGGAGGAGCCGTGGAACCGGCGAAGAGCGAGAACAGCACGGACGGAGAACCGCCCGTCCCCGGCCGCCCGGGGCGCCCGGCCCCGCAGGTGGACGAGCCGACCGACGTGCACGAGCCGTGGCCGCCGAAGCCGGACCAGACCGGGCCCGGCATGTACTCGCCCACCGGCAACCCCCTCACCGCCGAGCGCGGCGCACGGGCGCAGACCGGCGCCTACCTCACCACCGCGCAGGGTCTGCGGCTGACGGAGAGCGACCACTCGCTGAAGGCGGGCGAGCGCGGGCCCGTGCTGCTCCAGGACCACCATCTGCGCGAGAAGGTCATGCAGTTCGACCACGAGCGCATCCCCGAGCGCGTCGTGCACGCGCGGGGCGCCGCCGCGCACGGGGTCTTCCGCGGTTACGGCACCGCGTCCGAGATCAGCAAGGCGGCCTTCCTCGCGGCGGATGTCGAGACGCCCGTCTTCGTACGCTTCTCCACGGTGCTCGGCTCTCGCGGCTCGGCCGACACGGTGCGCGACACCCGCGGCTTCGCGACGAAGTTCTACACCACCGAGGGCGTCTTCGACCTGGTGGGCAACAACATCCCGGTGTTCTTCATCCAGGACGCGATCAAGTTCCCGGACGTCATCCACGCCGGCAAGCCGCACCCGGACCGTGAGATCCCGCAGGCCCAGAGCGCGCACGACACCTTCTGGGACTTCGTGTCCCTGCACACCGAAGCCACCCACCACACCATCTGGAACATGTCCGACCGCGCGATCCCGCGCTCCTTCCGGATGATGGAGGGCTTCGGCGTCCACACCTTCCGCATGGTCGACGCCCGCGGCGGCACCACGCTGGTGAAGTTCCACTGGAAGCCGAAGGCCGGCGTGCACTCCCTGCTCTGGGAGGAGGCCCAACTGCTGGGCGGCATGGACCCCGACTTCCACCGGCGCGACCTCGCCGACGCCATCGAGGCCGGCGCGTACCCGGAGTGGGAGCTGGGCGTCCAGACCTTCCCCGACACCCCGGAGCAGACCTTCGAGGGCATCGACCTGCTCGACCCGACCAAGATCGTTCCTGAGGAGCTGGCCCCGGTGCAGCCCATCGGGCTGCTGCAGCTGAACGCCAACCCCACCAACTTCTTCGCCGAGACCGAACAGGTCGCCTTCCACCCCGGCCACCTGGTGCCCGGCATCGACATCACGGACGACCCGCTGCTCGCCGGCCGCCTCTTCTCCTACCTGGACACCCAGATCAGCCGCCTGGGCGGGCCCAACTTCCCGCAGGTACCCGTCAACCGCACCCACGCGCCCGTCAACGACATGCAGCGCGACGCCATGCACCAGACCGCCGTGCACTCCGGCGTCGCCCCCTACCGTCCCAACTCCCTGGACGGCGGCTGCCCCTTCCTGGCGGGCACCGAGGACCACGGCTACGTGGAGGTCCCGGTCCCCGTCCCCGCGGCCACGAAGGTGCGCGAGGCACCGGCCTCCTTCTCCGACCACACCAGCCACCCCCGCCGCTTCTGGCTCAGCCTCACCCCCACCGAGCGCGAGCACGTCGTCGCCGCCTACACCTTCGAGCTGAGCAAGTGCGACGAGAACGCCGTCAAGGAGCGCAACCTGCGGGTGCTCGCGGACATCGACCCGGAGCTGTGCGGACAGGTCGCCGCCGGCCTCGGGCTCCCCGCCCCCGGCCCGTCGGGCCCGCTCCCGGACGTCACGCCCTCCCCCGCGCTCGCGCAGATCAAGGGCAGCTGGCCGGTGACCGGCCGCGTCATCGGCATCATCGCCGACGACGGCGCCGACCTCGACTCCGTACGGACGCTGCGCGAGGCGGTCCTCGACGGCGGCATGGTGCCCCTGGTCGTCGGCCCGCACGGCGGGCGACTCGGCGGCCGTCCCGGCGGCGGGGAGCCCGTCGTCGTGCAGCGGACCTTCGCCAACGCCCGGTCCGTCGAATTCGACGCGATCCTGCTGGCGGGCACACCCGCCCGCGGCGACGACGCCTACGGCGCCCGCGACGCGAAGGCCGGCCAGGACCCCGCCGCGGCGGACACCGACCCGCGGCTGCTCCCGCTGCTGTCCGAGGCCTACCGGCACGCCAAACCGCTCGGCGGCTGGGCGGACAGCGCGGACCTGCTCGCCGCGGCCGGCTGCCCGCCGCACGCACCCGGGGTCATCGTGGGCGACGAACCGCGCGCCGTGCTGGCGGAGATCACCGGGCTGCTGCGGTACCACCGGGTGTGGGACCGCTTCCCCGCCCGTATCGCCACCGGCTGAGGGACGGGCCGCGAGGTGCGTTGCAGTCAGTTCATCGCCGGGGGGTCCGGCGGCCGGCCGAAGGCACGGTGTCAGGCCAGGCGGGTCGCGGTCTCCAGCATGAGGGCGTGGACGAACGCCTGGGGGAGGTTGCCGCGCAGCTGGCGTTTGCTGATGTCGTACTCCTCGGTGAACAGGCCCGGAGGGCCGCACGCGGCCCGGTTGCGCTCGAACCACCGCAGGGCTTCCGCGCGGTTGCCCTGCTGGTGCTCGGCCAGCGCGGTCATGTACCCGCACAGCAGGAAGGCGCCCTCGGCGTCCTCAGGGGGCCGCTCGTCGTGGCGGAAGCGGTAGGCGTAGTGGTCGCGGGTGAGGTCACGCCGGTACGCGTCGAGGGTGCGGACGGTCCTCGGGTCGTCGGCCGGGAGGAGGCCGCGTAGCGGCGGCAGCAGGAGGGCGCCGTCGACGCCGGGGTCGTCCGGGGCGCGTTGCCAGCGGCCCGTGGGGTGGAGGCTGGTCGCGGCCGTGTCGGCGAGCAGGTCGTCGGCGAGGTGCACGGCCCGCCGGCCGTCGGCGTCCAGCCGGTCCTCACGCAGAGCCGCGGCGAAGAGCAGCAGCGCCTCGCCGAAGGCGTCGAGCTGGAACTGGCGGTTGACCCGGTTGCCGACGCGGTTGAACCCGCCCGGGTAGCCGGGCAGGTCGAGGGTGCGCTGGTCGGGGAGGGGGCCGCCGGCGACGGTGTAGGCGGGCGCCATCCGGGCCCCGTCCTGGTGCAGCCGGGCGGAGACGAACCGCACCGCGTCGTCGAGCATCGGGTAGCCGCCGGCGACCGCGCCGGCCTGGCCCGCCAGGCATGCGTCGCGGATCCATACGTAGCGGTGGTCGTAGTTGCGTCCCTCTTCGGCCCGCTCCGGCAGGCTCGTGGTCGCCGCGGCGACCATGCCGCCGCTCTCGCTGGTCAGACCGCGGAGGACGGAGTAGGAGTGCCGCACGTCCGTCCTCCTCGGCGAGGGCGGGGCGCAGCCGGGGCGCCTGACAGCGCCAGGCGTGCTCGGTCGCGCTCCAGTACTGTGCGGGGTCCCGGGTGGCGGGGAACGGTCGCTCGGACAGCTCCAGCACGAGATCGTGTTGCTCGCCGGGCTTCAGGGCGAGGCGCATGTCCAGCCCTGCCTGCCGCGTATCGCCGCCGTCGCGTACGCGGGCGCCTTCGGCTCCGTTCCAGCGCCACCGGAGGGACCCGCTGCGGCCCGTCCAGGCCCCGCTCTGGTCGCGCCGCAGCTGCCCGGACGGCTCCGCGCCGAAGCCGGCGCGGGGCTCCAGCACCACGGCGAGGTGGGCGTTCCCGCGCACTGCCGTGATGCGGCGGAGCAGCACAGCGTGCCGCCGGTCGCCGGGGAAGGCGAGGCACTCGCGGCATTCGACGACGCCCTCCTCCGTGATCCAGCGGCTGCGCCAGATCAGGGTGCCCGCCTCGTAGTAGCCGCCCCACACGAAGCGGCCGCACGGCGCGACCGTGTAGTGCCCGGAGCCGCCGACCCAGGCCAGGGTCATCGCATGGTCTCCTTGGTCTCCCGCGCCGGCCGGCGGTGAGCGAGCGCCGGCCGGTTCGTGGACTTCGCTGCGGCGACTCGGTTCGCGTCCGCCCGCGCCCGTACCCCTGCCCAGCCCCGGCCCCGTCTGCCCGCATGCTTCCCCCTGCGCGGGCCCACGGGGCACGGCACGCTGCGGGTTACCCCGATCGACGCAGGAAAACGGCAGACGCGCCCCCTCCGGCCCCGAGGGCGAACCAGGGAACGGACACCACGTCGAGGAGTGACGCCACACGGGCACGGAGGCGCCTCATTCGCTCTCTGACCTGCCGCAACAGTCAATGCCCCGGACAGGGTTCGGACCCGCGGCCTAGGCTTCAGGAGAGCGTCGCTCGCTCGCCATCGGCGTCGCGGCCCGGCCGCGGGCGTGGACTATGATCATGCAGGTGCCCCCCTGCTCACCCGGCAGAGGGGCACGTGACCAGGCACTTGGGAGACTCCGTGCGCGCTGTCATCGCCGAAGACCTCTTCCTTCTGAGGGACGGTCTCGTCCGCATGCTCGAAGCGTACGACTTCGAGATCCTGGCCGCGGTGGACAACGGCCCGGAGCTGGCACGTGCCCTGGACGAGCTGGAACCGGACGTCGCGGTGGTCGACGTCCGGCTGCCGCCGTCGTTCTCGGACGAGGGCCTGCAGTGCGCGCTCCAGGCGCGGGCGAAGCGACCCGGGCTGCCGGTGCTGGTGCTCTCGCAGCACGTGGAGCAGCTGTACGCGCGCGAGCTGCTGGCCGACGAGCGCGGCGGGGTGGGCTACCTGCTGAAGGACCGGGTCTTCGACGCCGAGCAGTTCGTCGACGCGGTACGGCGCGTGGCGGACGGCGGTACGGCCATGGACCCGCAGGTCATCTCGCAGCTGCTGAGCCGGCGCGCGGCGCAGGACCAGCCGGTGAACACCCTCACCCCGCGGGAGCGCGAGGTGATGGAGCTGATGGCGCAGGGCCGTTCCAACGCCGCGATCGCGGAGCGGCTGGTGGTGACCGAGCGGGCGGTCGCCAAGCACACGTCCAACATCTTCACCAAGCTGGGGCTGCCGCCGTCGGACGACGACAACCGCCGGGTGCTGGCGGTGCTGGCGTACCTGGACCACGGCTGACGGCGCGGCGGGCGCCGGCCGGGGTGCTGCCGGCGCGGGCCGGCGCGGTGCGGGCGGCGGAGTGACCATCCGAGGATTCACTCGTTCTACCCAGCGTGGATCAGCAGGCCGTCACCGCCCGGAAGGCTGCGGAGCCGACACCGCCCGCGGACACCGTCACCCCGCCCGTCGACGTCGAGCAGGCCGAGGCCGCCGTCGTCGAGCACTACGCGCACCTGACGCGGCTCGCGTACCTGCTGCTGCCGACGGGGGAGAGCCGCGGGAAGCGGGTGCTGGCGGCCCACGGCCTGGTGCAGCGCGCGCTGCCCCGCGGACGTACGGCGCTGGCCGCCGCGGCGACGGGCGGCGGACCGGCGGGCAGGGTGCCGGGGC